>NZ_JAEQDE010000209.1:0-1019 GCF_020737865.1 Microcoleus sp. PH2017_35_SFW_U_B | reverse complement strand
GCTCTGTCGTCAATCGTTAAACATCTGTATTTGGTTAAAGAAGTGCGGTTGACTCAACAAGCCCTGAAAACATTGGCGAGGAAAACATTACCCGAGCAATCGGAGGACAATTATGTCTAATTTTGTCTTCGTTTTAGACACAAACAAACAACCGTTAGAGCCAGTAACTCCAGGTCTTGCCAGACGGATGTTAAATCAAGGTAAAGCAGCAGTTTACAAACGTTATCCGTTCACAATAATCCTCAACTATTCCTGTGACAAACCGCTTACCAAATCGCACGAAATTAAGATTGATCCAGGCTCGAAAACCACAGGATTAGCCGTACTGCAAGGTGACAAAATTATCTGGGCAGCCGAGTTAGTTCATCGGGGAAATCACATCACTTGTGACTTAGCCTCCCGCTCCGCAATCCGTCGCAACCGCAGGAATCGTAAGACTAGATACCGTCAACCTAGGTTTCTCAATCGTACTCGCACTCCCGGATGGTTGCCACCGAGTTTAGCTTCAAGAGTATCGAATATTGTGACTTGGGTGAATCGATTGCGACGGTATGTTCCTGTAACAGCTATATCTCAAGAATTAGTTAAATTCGACACCCAAGCAATGCAATTTCCTGAAATATCAGGAATTGAATACACTCAAGGCGAACTAGCAGGTTATGAAATCCGACAATATTGCAGGTTATGAAATCCGACAATATTTGTTAGAAAAATGGGGCAGGAAATGTGCTTACTGCGGCATCAAGAATACGCCTTTAGAAGTCGAACACATTCACGCCAAATCGAAAGGAGGAAGTTCGCGGGTGTCGAATCTGACTCTGGCCTGTAGAAACTGCAATCTGGCTAAAGGTAATAGAGACATCACAGATTTTCTCTCGGAAAAACCCGACATTTTATCAAGGGTTTTAAAATTTGCTTGCTTGCCATTGAAGGATGCAGCAGCCGTGAATTCTACTCGACGAGTGCTGTTTGAGAAACTCCAACAAACAGGCTTGCCAGTAACAACTGGTACGGGAGGG
>NZ_JAEQDE010000048.1:0-40252 GCF_020737865.1 Microcoleus sp. PH2017_35_SFW_U_B | reverse complement strand
GGAATTGGGAATTGGGAATTGGGAATTGGGAATTGGGAATTGGGAATTGGGAATTGGGAATTGGGAATTGGGAATTGGGAATTGGGAATTGGTAATTGGGAATTGGGAATTGGGAATTGGTAATTGGGAATTGGTAATTGGTAATTGGGAATTGGTAATTGGTAATTGGGAATTGGTAATTGGTAATTGGGAATTGGTAATTGGTAATTGGTAATTGGTAATTGGGAATTGGTAATTGGTAATTGGGAATTGGTAATTGGTAATTGGGAATTGGGAATTGGTTTAATTCCTAATTCTAGGTGGTCAAACTTTTTAATACTAATCCCAGTTTATTTTACCCTCTTTAATCTAGTTTTGGTATTAGGTTTTGGCATCAAAAAAGCCAATTATATCATGTCCGGTTAATCAGTTATCATTTCAGTGCGAGCGTCTCGCTCGTTCGCTATAGACGCTCGCACTCGCAATAAATATAAGCCATCGCTCGGACATGATATTACCGATTCTCGATTCGCGATTCGCGATTCCCAATTTGCTAATTTTACCAGGGATTATCAAACCAGATTTTAATCTCTAAACTACGCGCGAACTGCTGAGGGCCAGCAACTTAATAAATCAACTTCCCCCTGAGTTGGGAGTTGCTATTTCTATCAGTCCCAAATCGATCGCCGGAGGTTCTTTCTTTTCCTGGGTACTCGAATAAGTAGCAAATGTTGGCAAAATTTCATTGCTGAAAGCCTCTGCTGCTTTAGAACGGTAGCGGTTGGGGTTGTAAATCAGCGACAAAATCCGAGTTACCAAAACTTCGTCCATTTTAGATTTGTGCAAGACGCCCATCATCAACTCTTTTTCGATCGCCGAAACCGACACAAAAGCAGCGCCCAACCCGGACTGAACAGCATTTTTAATGGCTTCGATGGAATTGAGTTCCATCTCGATTTTCAGGCGGCGCGTGTCAATGCCGCAGCGAGTCAGTACCTGATCGATGACTTTGCGGATAGTAGACTGCGAATCGAGGGAAATAAACTGCAATTTATAAAGGTCTTCTTTTTCGATGCTTTCTTGTTGTACCATCGGGTGAGACGGAGGGAGAATTAGAGCCAGTTCGTCCTCAGCGTAAGGAACAATTTCTAAAGCTTCTACAAGTTCGGTAGGGATTTCTCCGCCAACAATTGCCAAATCGATTTGCCCGTTGGCCACACTCCACGCCGTGCGGCGGGTCGAATGCACGTGAAGCTGTACCGCTACATCGGGGTACTTTTGCCGAAACATCCCAATCATTCGGGGTAGCAAGTATGTCCCCGTGGTTTGAGAAGCGCCGACGATCAAAGTACCGCCTTGGAGATTTTGCAAGTCTTCGAGAGCTCGACAAGTTTCTTGACAAAGCGATAAAATTTTCTCGCCGTAACTCAGCAGCAGGTGTCCGGCTTCGGTCAGTTGAGCCCGCCGCCCCCCCCGATCGAACAGCGGCACGTCCAACTGTCTCTCTAGGTTCTGCACTTGCAAGCTAACTGCTGGCTGGGATACGTAGAGGCTGTCGGCGGCGCGTTTGAAGCTTCCTTCAGAGGCGATCGCCTTGAGAATGCGTAACTGGTCTAAAGTGAAAGGAAGGTCAGACATATATCTAAATTGTCAGGAAAGCGGTTGTCAGTTGTCAGTGGGCAGTTGTCAGTGGGCAGTGGGCAGTTGGCATTTGGCAGTTGAGAGTTGACGGTTGAGAGTTGACGGTTGACGGTTGACGGTTGACGGTTGTCAGGAAAGCAGTTGAGAGTTGACGGTTGACTGCTGAGAACTAACAACTGACAACTAACAACTAACAACTAACAACTAACAACTGCCAACCGTCAACTGACAATTGCTCCCATAGATACTTTGTGACACAATTTGGCCGCGAATCAATAACTTTTCTTAATATTTGCAATGACGATCGACTTAGCGCTTGACTCCCACTTAGTTATTCTCGGACTTTTATTTGGTTTTGCGATCGCCCACAGCGGTTTAGCAGCCCTCCGCCCAAAAGGTGAAAAGCTGATCGGGCCGAGACTTTACCGCGTTTTGTTTGCCCTTGTCAGTTTGCCGCTGGCGGTGATTTTGGTTGTCTACTTTTTCAACCACCGCTACGACGGCGTGCAACTTTGGCAAGTACAGGGCGCGCCCGGAGTTAAACCAGTGGTTTGGATACTGTCGGCAATTTCCTTTCTGTTTCTGTACCCAGCAACCTTCAACCTCCTAGAAATTGCCGCCATCCAAAAGCCGGAAGTTCACCTCTACCAAGCCGGGATCATTCGCATTACCCGTCACCCGCAAATGGTGGGACAGGTGATTTGGTGCGTAGCCCACACCCTCTGGATTGGTACTAGCTTTACCCTCGTCACTTCCATCGGTTTGATACTTCACCACCTGTTCGGAGTGTGGCACGGCGACAGCCGACTGCGGGCTCGTTTTGGCGAATCCTTTGAAACCATCAAATCTCAAACCTCAATTATTCCATTTTTGGCAATCCTGCAAAAGCGTCAAACCCTTGACTTGCTTGAGTTCCTGCGCCCTTCCTACCTAGGCGTAGTCATTTTTACAGGCCTGCTGTGGAAAATTCATCCTTTTCTGATGCGTGTCACTGCGAACATATACTGGTAGCATGATCCCTAGGATAGAAAAAAAATTATTAAATTTTGAGGGATCATGGTGTTGTCGGTTAGCGAACGCACTTTTGCACAAGAGGTATTTCAAGCCTCTACCCCCGTTTTAGTTCACTTTTGGGCACCTTGGTGCGGTTTGTGCCGCGCGATCGACCCCACGCTTACAAGTTTTGAAGCACAGTGGGCAGGAAAAGTCAAGCTCCTAGGGGTGAATGCCGATCAAAGTTTGAAGTTGGCAAATACTTACCGACTGAGCAGTCTGCCCACACTGATTTTGTTTGAGGGCGATCGAGTTCTATTTAGATTTGAAAATTATCAAGGTCGCGAGGAACTGCGACGCACTCTGGATTCCTGGATGCTCGCCACTCAGAATTCTTCCCAGACTCAACGCTTACAACCTCAGGAAGCATTGAACAGGTAACATTTCAAAAGCATTGGGCTCTTGTTTAGCTAGATCGGCGGGAATCCCCACACTATATCGTTTACAGATTGGTGTGGGATGAAAGCTAGGTTGATTGAGGTGGGGTGGTTGACCAATCCCGTAGGGCTCTTAGGCCATCATCACTGAAATGGACAATCTTCGATATAATTAGACAGACAGTGGGGCTGGACGTGTTCCTCACTTGAAAATGCTGTAGAGGGAAACAAATTGGAGTACCCCGAAGGAAGATCTTGATATCCTTAACAGGACTCAGATGCCCAAACTATATTGCTTGCAATTAGTGTGGGAGCGTCACAAAGCATTCGCCTCTTGCGTAGAAAGCATTGGGAATTCCCGATTTATCGATCGACCATCCGATCCAAAATCAATGTCGCAGTCTTGGAATCACAGGGCTGCGACATTTGTCTATCTATCTTTTGGCATAGATTTAAGACGAACTAGATCGATAGCCAACACAAGCAGCAATTCTTAAGGATTGTCGATCGGCAATACTTAAGAATTGTAGAGAGTCTTTCTGCCCAGTCGCGCAAGCGTGTGTCACAATTATTAACAGTTTTGGCAATATCTAGTAGAAACTTTAAACTACCTATCAGTCATGGAACCGCTTTATCAATACGCCTGGCTGATTCCAGTCCTGCCACTGGCAGGCGCAATGCTAGTAGGTTTAGGCTTAATCACCTTTAACCAGGCAACCAACAAACTCCGACAAGCGAATGCGATTTTAATCCTTTCGACCCTCGGAGGGTCAGCGGTAATGTCTTTCGCATTGCTGTGGAGTCAACTACAGGGCCACGCACCCTACACCCGAACCATTCAGTGGGCCTCTGCTGGGGACTTCTCGCTGAACATGGGCTATATCATCGACCCCCTCACGTCGGTAATGCTGGCGATCGTCACCACGGTCGCCTTTTTGGTGATGATTTACACCGACGGCTACATGGCACACGATGACGGGTACGTGAGATTTTACGCCTACCTGAGCATCTTCAGCGCCTCAATGCTAGGTCTAGTAATCAGCCCGAACATCGTTCAGATTTACATTTTCTGGGAACTGGTAGGTATGTGTTCGTACCTGCTAGTCGGATTTTGGTACGATCGCAAACCCGCTGCGGACGCCTGCCAAAAAGCCTTCGTCACCAACCGAGTCGGCGACTTCGGCCTGCTGTTGGGCATCCTCGGCATTTACTGGGCCACCGGCAGCTTTGAATTTGACGTAATGGGCGAACGGCTGCACTCCCTAGTCGAATCCGGTGCTTTGAGCGCAACTCTCGCAACCATCTTCGGAGTCCTGATATTTTTGGGCCCAGCAGCCAAATCAGCTCAATTCCCTCTCCACGTCTGGCTTCCAGACGCAATGGAAGGCCCGACACCAATTTCAGCCCTAATCCACGCCGCGACAATGGTAGCAGCCGGCGTCTTCCTGATCGCTCGGATGTACCCAGTATTTGAAGGACTGCCCGCAGTCATGAATTTGATCGCCTGCACCGGCTGTTTTACAGCATTCATGGGTGCTTCGATCGCAATTACCCAAAATGACATCAAAAAAGGCTTAGCCTACTCCACCATCTCCCAATTGGGCTACATGGTGATGGCAATGGGAGTCGGCGCCTACAGTGCCGGACTCTTCCACCTAATGACCCACGCTTACTTCAAAGCAATGCTGTTCCTGTGTTCGGGTTCAGTCATTCACGGCATGGAAGATGTCGTCGGGCACAACCCCGCCCTCGCTCAAGACATGAGAGTCATGGGCGGCTTGCGGAAATATATGCCGATTACCGCTACTTGCTTTTTAATCGGAAACTTAGCAATCTGTGGCATTCCGCCCTTTGCAGGTTTCTGGTCAAAAGACGAAATCCTCGCCCAAGCTTTCCATGCAAATCCCGCTCTGTGGGCTGTGAGTTGGGTGACTGCGGGGATGACCGCGTTTTATATGTTTCGGATGTATTTCAGCACCTTTGAGGGCGAATTCCGGGGCAATAACAACGCCATCAAGCAACAACTTCTCCAACCGGGTTTGGTTTTCGGCCCTGGGGCGATGAACGTTAAGGAATTGGCATCAACTGGCGAAAATCATGACGCACACGACCATTTTCCTCACGAGTCTCCTCTGACAATGGCTCTGCCGTTAGTATTGTTGGCTGTACCTTCTGTGTTTATCGGTTTTCTCGGTACGCCGTTTGCCAATTATTTCGAGCAGTTTGTGCGTGCGCCAGGGGAGTCTCTGGAAGAAGTTTTGGCACACGCCGCTGAATTCGATTTGACGGAATTTCTAATCATGGGCGGAAGTTCTGTAGGTATTGCCTTGTTGGGCATTACTTTGGCTTCTCTGATGTATTTGAGCCGGAAAATCGATGCTGGTGCGATCGCCCAAAAAATCAAACCACTTTACGAGTTCTCCCTCAACAAGTGGTATCTCGACGATATCAACGAGGTTCTCTTCGTCAAAGGCAGCCGCCGTTTAGCGCGGCAAGTCATGGAAGTGGATTTGCGAGTCGTCGATGGTATCGTCAACCTGACAGGGTTTCTCACCCTGGTTACGGGCGAAGGTTTGAAATACTTTGAAAACGGTCGCGCTCAATTTTATGCCCTGATTGTGTTTGTCGCAGTTCTGGGTTTTGCGATCGTTTCTGGAGTAGGTTAAATCTGTAGGGAAACGGCATTGCCGTGTCCTCCGGGTAGGGCAACGGCAATGCCGTCTCCTCCGGGTAGGGCAACGGCATTGCCTGTGAGTCTCAACTTAAGGTAAAACCGAGAGTCCGACAGGGAATGATATCATATCCACTCTTCATCGTCCTGTATTCATCTCTCTTATCTCCCTCTGTGTTCTCTGCGTTCTCTGTGGTTAAATCATTCCGATCCAACCGGAAACGATATGAATTCCCTGGTGGACTGACAGCTTAAGTTGACACGAAGAAGGGCATTGCCATTTCCCACCAGAAGATATTTTAAGAACGGGTATTAGCTCAATAACTCAGAATTGACAATTAGCCAATAGAAATAAATCTTTGATTAAACTCAAATTGTGCGATCGCACAAATCGTCGCAAACATTACAAAAAGAATTGTTTCGTATAAAGAAAGTATAAAATTTAGACCAAAATCGCCAAAATGTGTTTAAACCTAATAATTGATGGATAATTTTAAAACGCAATGGATACAGCTAACTTTCCCTGGTTAACAACAACAATTCTGTTTCCCATTGCTGCGGCATTGCTAATTCCTTTGATTCCCGATAAGGATGGCAAGACGGTGCGGTGGTATGCACTAATTGTGGGTTTGATCGATTTTGCCCTACTTGTTTACGCTTTTTGCACTCAGTACGACTTCAGCAATCCAGACTTGCAACTGGTAGAAAGTTATACTTGGGTGCAGCAACTTGATTTAAATTGGTCAGTCGGTGCTGACGGTTTGTCAATGCCGTTGATTTTGCTGACAGGTTTTATTACTACCCTGGCGACTTTAGCAGCTTGGCCGGTCACACTTAAACCAAAGCTATTTTACTTTTTGATGCTGACAATGTACGGCGGGCAAATCGCAGTTTTTGCCGTGCAGGATATGTTGCTGTTTTTCCTGGTTTGGGAACTAGAATTAGTCCCGATTTACCTAATTTTGTCCATCTGGGGTGGCAAAAAGCGCCTCTACGCAGCAACTAAGTTTATCTTGTACACGGCAGGCGGTTCGCTGTTTATTTTGGTTGGCGCCCTGACAATGGCGTTTTATGGCGATACAGTGACTTTCGATATGCGGGCGATCGCAGCCAAAGAATTCGCCCCCAATGTAGAATTGCTCCTGTACACAGGATTTTTAATAGCCTACGGCGTCAAACTGCCAATTTTTCCCCTGCACACTTGGCTCCCTGACGCCCACGGCGAAGCAACCGCACCCGCCCATATGTTGCTAGCAGGAATTCTCCTGAAAATGGGCGGCTACGCCTTGCTGCGGATGAATGCCGGAATGCTCCCGGATGCTCACGCTACCTTCGCACCCCTCTTAGTAATTTTGGGTGTAGTAAACATTGTTTACGCCGCCTTAACCTCCTTTGCTCAGCGCAACTTGAAGCGCAAAATTGCCTATTCTTCGATTTCGCACATGGGGTTTGTGCTGATTGGGATAGCTTCGTTTACCGATTTGGGAACGAGCGGCGCTATGCTGCAAATGGTTTCCCACGGTTTGATCGGGGCGAGTTTGTTCTTTATGGTGGGTTGCACTTACGATCGCACGCACACCCTCATGCTCGACGAAATGGGCGGAGTAGGCAAGAAAATGCGTAAGGTTTTCGCCATGTGGACAGCTTGCTCTATGGCATCTTTAGCTTTGCCGGGAATGAGCGGTTTTGTCGCAGAATTGATGGTATTTGTAGGCTTTGCAACCAGCGACGCTTACAATCCGGTGTTCAAGGTTTGCGTGGTATTTCTGGCTGCTGTTGGCGTAATTTTGACTCCGATTTACCTGCTGTCGATGCTGCGGGAAATCTTCTACGGTTCTGAGAATAAGGAATTGGTGGAACACGAAGAGTTGGTGGATGCAGAACCGCGAGAAGTGTTTATTATTGCTGCGCTGTTAGTGCCGATTATTGGCATTGGTTTGTATCCGAAGATGCTGACTCAGGTTTACGATGCGACGACTGTTCAGTTGACTGCAAGATTGCGCGATTCTGTGCCTTCGTTGGTGGCTAAGGCTGCTGCGGATCGAACTGTGTCTCTGCGCGCTCCGGCGATCGAACTTAGTAAGTTGTGATTTGAACTGGATTTAGGAATAAAACCCCCAAACCATTTTAGAAATAGGGTTTGGTGGTTTTCTGTTTTTGTTGATAGACAAATCCGGGAAACTTTGGTTTTCAAGTAATCTGGAGTTGGGTTTGAGAAACAAAGTGGGTATGCGGTCAAGGAGTGCGATGGAGTGTTAGATCGCAACAGTAGTATAATTAATAGTTAGACAGTAAGGCTAAAAAGTAAACACAACATCGCAGACTTAGGAGACTGACTTTTGAATAAGCTAAAAAGATTAACCCTCAATGGGTTTAAATCTATTAAGGCAATAGATATTGAGTTGCATCCCCTAAATATTCTGATTGGAGCAAATGGCGCAGGGAAGAGCAATCTTATCTCGTTTTTCAAGATGCTTAATGAGATGATGGCTGGACGCTTGCAACAGTACATTGGCACGTCGGGGCGCGCTCAATCTCTCTTGCACTTTGGGCCTAAGATAACGCCCCAGATAGAAGCAAAGCTGGAATTTGAAGTTGACAACGGGGTAGATACCTACCATATCCGGCTGTTTCATGCGGCTGGTGATACGCTGATATTTGCCGAAGAAACCTTGAGCTTTCTACAAACGGGTTGGCCATACCCAAGAACTGACGAACTGGGTGCAGGACATCAGGAAACTCAAATTAGCAAATCAGCAAACGAAGGAAAGCAAACGGCTAAAACGCTGAGTTTCTTGCTTAACCGCTGCCGCGTGTATCACTTTCACGACACATCATCTACAGCAGACGTGCGTCAATCTTGTTATGTTGGCGACGATCGATGGCTAATGTCTGACGCTGGCAATTTAGCTGCATTACTTCTGAGGTTTCGCAAAGAGAATGAGGGTATAACTTATCAGCGCATTATCGAAACAATCCGTTTGATTGCACCGTTTTTCGATGACTTTGTTCTTGAGCCAGACGCATCTAATCGAGTCATTCTTAACTGGCGAGCAAAAGAGTCCGATCGCGTATTTGGATCGCATCAATTTTCCGATGGTACTTTACGTGCCATCTGCCTTGCCACGTTGCTTTTACAGCCTGAAAATGAACTGCCAGAACTCATTGTTGTTGATGAGCCGGAGTTGGGGCTTCATCCCTATGCCCTAAATGTTGTAGCTGATTTATTTAGCAAGGCTGCACTCCATACGCAAATTCTCATTAGCACTCAATCTAGTTCTTTCTTGGATAATTTCGATCCTGAAGATGTAATTGCGGTGAACCTAGATGGTAAGGAGTCACAATTTAAGAGGCTAAATCCTACAGAATTAGATGCTTGGCTTGACGAGTATAGTCTGGGAGAAATTTGGGAGAAGAATATCTTTGGTGGAGGGCCGCATTAATGGCGCGTCTTTACCTATTTGCCGAAGGACAAACCGAGTAGACATTCGCTGACACTTCGATCAAACCGCAGTTAGCTCAATATGGAGTGTTTATGCACAATCCCATATTGATTGCTCATGCAAAAAAGAAGGGTAAGGTACATCGAGGTGGCGGTCGTAACTATGCGCCGATGAAGAATGACATCATGCGTTTTATGAAGCAAGAGAAAGCCCCGGATGTGTTTTTCACAACTATGATTGATTTATATGCTCTTCATCCCGATTTTCCGGGATTAGCTGAGTCTGAGAGTCTACGTCAAGATCCGATACAGCGGGTTGAATTTTTAGAGAAACGCTTTGCAGAAGATATTGGTGATGCTCGATTCATTCCTTACCTTCAGTTACATGAATATGAGGCATATCTCTTTTCCGATCCAACGTGCTTTAAGTACCTTGATACTGGACGGACAAAAGAGATTAAAGTTCTCCAATCTATCGCAAATGAATATCAGACACCTGAGTTCATCAATGATGGGCTGCAAACAGCACCTAGCAAACGTATCATAACTCAGTTCCCTGATTGCGGAAAAGCGAAGTCTGTTTTTGGATCGCAGTTAGCTGAACAAATCAGAAGGCGGCTCACATGATGGGGAAAGCTTATCGTCTGTATCCCGATGATTGTGAAATTTATCGGGCGTTGTGTGAGATTTTACCCGTTGCGAACTCTCCCCTAGCCCCTCTGCTGGGAGGCGAGGGGAATGTAGTTGAGGAGATGCTGAGGCGCTTTCCTGAACGTTGGAGTGTTTGGGTAACTGCGGGGCGGGTGTTGGTGGAATGCTTTAAGGAGGTTGAACGAGGGTGTAGTGTTTCTGAGGAGGGGACGAAACTACAGCCTCAGTTAGCTGATGCTTGGTTTCGTCATGGGCGGGTGTTGGCTTTGGCTGGGAAGCATCGGGAAGCGGTGGAGGTGTTGGAGAAGGGATGGGAGTTGTTACCAGATGGGGGTTATCTCCAATCAGTCCCGGCGGCGGTGTGGTTGGGGGAGAGTTATCGGGTACTGCGGGATGTTGGGGCTAGTAAGTGGTGGGAAGCGGCTGGTGAGGGATGTCGGGAATTGAGGGAGTTTAATCCGGCTATGGCTGATTACTGGTTGGGGAGAGCTTTGGTGGGGTTGGGGGATAGGTTGGGGGCGATACAAGCTTATGAGAGTGCATTGAGTCAGCAGTTGTTGTATCCGGCTCGTGGGGAGGTTGAGAAGATTTTGAAGGGGTTGAAAGGTAAGGGGAGGAAGGGTTTGGGGGGTTGAGGGTGGGTTTTGGGGGAGGAAATTTGTGTGTAACTCGAAAAATTCTCAAATTGGGGTGGGGAAGCGTCTAATAGATGTACGCAACTTGAGGATGTTAACCCAAATGAAATATCTAGCTAAAGTTTTTGTTGCTTTGTTACTTGCTGTAACTCTTGCCTTGGGCGGAGTTCAGGGTCGTGCTAATGCAGGACCTATTCCCATTCCCGACATTTCAATTGATGTCAATAAAACTATCGATCAAATAATAGGACTAATATCAACATCGCAAGACTTTGCTCTTATGATAGCCAATCAAACTCCAGAGACTCTTCAACGTGTGGGTTCTTACAATTATACATCAAATTGGCCTCTTGGTGATATTGATCCCTTGACGGCAAGCGGTCAAGAGTGGAAAGAGAATGGTCTTGGGTATTTTAGTTTTGCCTCTAACTATGCAATTGGAAACACAGGAAGAAATTTCCAATTTGGAGCTTCATGGCCTCCCGTAGTATCAAGAAAAATCAATGTCTGCGCCCGAAATGAATCTGGCAACAAACCAGCAGAACTATGTTGGGATAAGATGTCTAATTCTAATGACAAAACTGTAACAAATGCCGGTTTCCAATCCACTGCTACGTTACGGAAAAAAGGCAACACAGTCCTGTGGTTCTATCAAGTCAAGTAAGGAAGTAGACTTCATTCATCTGGTTCTATCGATTGATGTAGACTTCATTGGTGGATGATAATTTGATCTGTATAATAGGTAGGAAAAAAGACACCTACCTATTTTTTCATAAAGAACTTTTCATTTCAAGTTAACTAAGGATATCTAGTTCATGAAACCTCTAACTAAATTTTTTCTGGCTTTGTTACTAGCCGTAACCATTTCCTTTGGTGGTTTTAATAGTCATGCAAATTCTTCACCTATAAGTTCTGTAGAAAACAATAAAGTTAGTTTACCTAGTGATGTCCACCAGGAAATTCATCCAAATGAAACTGTAGAAATACCAATAATGACCTTAATATACACAAGAGTAGTTGAGATAGCAAATAAAACTAGATGTGTTCTTAGGCGTGTAGGCGTTTACAATAATTCCTTAAATTGGCCTGTTGGTGATGTTAGTTCATTTTTGGCAGTTGGTCAAAAATTTAACGATGATACTTTTTCTTTTGCCTCTAATTATCAAATTGACTGTGGAATAGATAAAGAAAAAAGAAATGTACAATTTGCATCTGCATTGACTATTGAAGGCAGTAAAAAAATTAATATTGGAGTTATCAATCAAGATGGCAATCAGCCAGCAAAATCGACTTGTGATGAAATGACATATCCTAGTGATAAATCTCTCAATAATTATCCTTTTGAGGTTAATGCTTTCATCAGACAAAAAGACCAGACATCGATCTGGATCTTTGAAGTTACCGAGAAAGAATAGCTTTTGCGGAGATAAGAGAAAGGGCTTAAACTATTTGTGTAATTAATTCTGTTTGATTGATTGATTGATTATTTTTATTGACTGGATTGCGATGGCGTTCCCGTAGTCTCCGGCTTTATAGCGATCGCTTGGCGAAGTTGAGAAGACTTTACAGCAGTTAAAAAATAAGTTGCAAAAGGTTTATGGAAGTTTAAAGTGCGTTTTTGGGATAAAAAATACCTGTAAGTCGAAAAATTCCAAAATAGGGGTCGGCAAACGTCTTTAATAGTGAAGACGAAAGTAATTCGTAAGTTCTAAATCTTGTTTTTTGTGGAGAAATTCAATCATGTCAAAGAATAAAATTGTTGTCTTAAGTGACATACACATCAGCACAAATGACCCCACCAACTGGTATCAAAAAAGCTTTCATGAACCATTCTTGGCAGCTATTCTAGACTATGTAATCCGTGAGGTTGACTCCATTCAAGAGCTAATTTTACTCGGTGATATATTTGATTTTTGGACTTATCCTCCCCATATACGACCCCCTGAATTTGCTGCTATCCTAAATGCTAATCCCAACATTTTTGGAGTTAATGGCAAGTTAAGTCAGGCTTTAACGGCTTTGAAAGGAAAGGTGACTTATGTAAATGGCAACCATGACATGAACGTCACTCAAAATGATTTGGTTCAAATTCAAAATTCATCGAATTACCAAATCAAATATTCTCCAGATCCAATTTATTACATCCAGACGGCGGGAGGAAAAAAGATTGCCTTTACTCACGGGCATATCTTTACAATGTTTAATGCCCCTTACCTCCAGAGTGAAATTAGCCCATTACCTCTCGGCTATTTCGTTACCCGCTCAGTGGCTTATATGTTAAATAAAACCCTGAAACCAGGGCAAACCGTGGCTGACTTGTCAGGGCAAGGTGCTCCTAACGGGATACATTTAGGAGGCTTAGTCTCCTCAGTTGAAGAAGCAATTAAATCTGGATCTATGGGTTTAGTTGATTTAGTTCTAAACTACATCACAAAGGTGACTGAAATACCAAAGAATGAGCCTATTATCCTACCAAACGGTCAAACAACGACAATAGAAAAGGCCAAGAACCTATACCGTCTTTTGCAAGAAACGTGGATTCGGGATTGGGGTAAATTAGCCACAGGAAAATCGGCAATCGCTGATTTAGATGGCACTTATATGGCTTGGTTTGCCCAACGATCTGCTCTAATCTATAACTCAGACTTGATTGTTTTAGGACATACCCATGCACCCAAGCTAGGTATAAAAAATGGTTTTGTTGGGTATGCTAATAATGGTTTTGAATGTCCTTCATCTCCTGATATTCCCTCACAAACATTTACTTTCACAGTAGTTGATACAGATAAATGTCAAGCCAGTGTTTATCAGGTAGTTAAGCAGAATACTTCCTATCAAGTTGTTCCTTATTCTGCTCCTCAAGACTCAGTGATTGCTTCCATGTCAATGGATTTTTCTTGTTATGTCATTATTGACAACACTAACGGAAGATATCAATTGGATTTAAGTACATATGATGCTGCTCATGGTCATTATGTAGTCACTCCTCCTAAGGGGATTCTGCCAGGAGAAACAAAAAAGTTCTGGCTACAGGATTATCCTGGGTTAGTCGGCACAGATGGTAGCGTAACCTACTCGGTAAATGGTCGATCTCTGCATTTGACCTATTCTTGTCCTACAGGTCTATCGAGTAATCACTGTTCTGGGGCGGACTTCTACACTTCCAATAATGGAGTTAATTGGGGTAACAAGAATGAAATCAAAAAAAGTGGACATCCCTTTTTTGTGAGGTTTGTACTGTAATGCGATAGCCTTTTTTACGGGAGAGCGATCGCTTTTTGTGTAGGGAGAAAGGCGATCGCTTGATTGGTCTAAATTTATCAAAGAGCGATCGCTTTACTGGTTAGGGAAAGCTTTGGCGGGGTTGGAGGATAAGTTGGGGGCGATACGGGCTTATGAAAGTGCTTTGAGTCATTAGATTCGCCCTATCTCCGTTTAATTGTATTTCACATTCCGTACTTTGTCAAAGAGCGATCGCTTTTTTGTGAGAAGAAAGGCGATCGCCCTTCCGGGTACATAAGCAAAATGCGATCGCCTTTTTTACAGGAATGCGATGGCGAAGCCCGCCGCAGGCATCGCCCAAAAGTGTCACAAGTTCCTATTCTTGGCGATCGCAAATCCGCACCTCTTTCATATTACTGAAATAAGACCCTTCTAGAGTATCAACTCAAAGAAGATAATTTTTTACGCACTGGTGCAACAGGAATATCTTTGACCCTTTTCTTGATAATCTTCTTTAACCAATTCCCAAGCCAATTCTAATTCCTCTAAAGCTTCTTGAGGAGTATCACCAAAGGCTGAAATATTACGGATTTATTGAAAATGTGCCAGCCAATCTCCTTGTTCATCAACATATAAATTAATCGTAAAACCATTAAAATTATAGTTAGTTAAAGGCATTACTCTCCCACCTCTTGATATTCAAAAAACTGCTGAATTTGATAGTTTTACTTTCCCATTTTTGCGGGGTTGAATTGGTAAAGGTTGACCTTTTGGTGAATACCATAAGCGATGACTTCCGTTTTGACGGCTAAATTCCCACCCATTCTTGTTGAGGAGAGTTTCAAACTCATCAAAAGTTAGATTTTCTGGACTATTTTTAGCTTTTTGCCATAACTTTAATTGCTAGAATATAATTGAATAGTAATTAATCTCAAACCCACGGATCGAGCTTAAACTCTTCTGCTAAAAAATCAATAAAACTACTTATTTTTGCCGGATAAAACCGACTGCGACGATATACCGCATGAATTGGCAAAGGAGTCGGCTGATAATCCTGCAACACAACCTTGAGATCGCCCCGGTAAATCTCATCACCAAACATCCAAACTGGCGCCACCGCAATGCCCAAACCCGATAACACTGCCGATCGAATAGCAACAGAACTATTAGTTTGAAAACGACCCCCAACCCGCACCTTAATAGTGCCATCTGTTCCTAGAAAATGCCACTCGTTGCCCGTTGCCAAAGGGGTATAGAGAATACAATCATGATCCACTAAATCATCCGGTGTTTGAGGTTCTCCCGCTTGCTCAAAATAGCCTGTGGTGGCCACTGTGACGCGGCGGGTGGTGCCGATCCGATGGCTAATTAAGGAACTATCCAAATGATTGCCAATGCGGATTAAAAGGTCTAAACCATTCTCTACAATGTCCACAAAATGATCCGCCATCATCAGATCGATTTTGACATCGGGATAGCGTTTCATAAAAGCTTTTAAACGGGGGACAATCTGCATTTCCCCAAACAGCACGGGACAGCCCAATCGCAAAATACCTGTTGCTCGTTCTTTTCCTGTTAAACTGGCCTCCGCTTCGGCGACGGTTTCCAAAATTTGCTGACAGTATTGATAGTATCTTTTCCCCTCCTCAGTCAAACTCAAGTTGGTAGTTGAACGAGTGATTAATTGTACCCCCAGATATTTTTCCAGAGCGGCGATTTGCTTGCTAATTGTCGGTTGCGTCGTCTGTTGTTCCCGCGCTACGGCCGAAAAACTCTTCATTTCGATCGCCCGAACGAAAGTCTGCATACAGGCAATTCGATCCATACCGTACCTATTCCAAAATGGCATATAGTATATTCTATTATGCCTCCTTCTCAAAAAAATTGAAATAGATGATGATGTTCGCATCAACCATTCTCACCAAAAAACGAAGATGTTAAAACTCAAATCCCTCAGTCCTCTGTTCGCCACCCTCGCTATTGCTAGCGCTATCAGTGCGGGAGATGTAGCTGTACATAGCTTTTTGCCAAAATTCCAAAATACGGCAATAGCAGCCCCGGAAATAACGGTTCAGGAAAAGATCCAGATTATTACTAAAAGTAAAGGACAAGTTGGTAGTGGCGACCAATTGCGACGATTTTTCTATGGTGATTTATTACCATTAGGAGTACAACCCGGTGGGGCAGGCATGGTGGTCAATCTCTACAACAAGGCCAACAATGTTACCTTCTCTTACTGTGCAACCTTTGATGTTGTTGTCGCTGTGAAACAAGGGAGAGTAGCGAGTTTTCCCGCCGCTGAAGTGAAGTAATTTGCCTGTTCCCTTGCTGAGTGTAAGTAAGGGAAAATTCGCGATATATATAATTGAATGGATATTTAACATGGAACTTCAAGACTTCTTTGCATTGTTACATCCGGCGATCGCCATTATCGTGGTTTTTCCCTTAATCGGCATTGTGGTGAATCGCGCCCTACTCACCCGTCAACGTCGTCTGCAAGTTGCCGGTGGCGAAAAAAGTAAAATTCCGCCCGTAGTAGGTTCCGAGCACGTAGCGATCGGTAGTTGGTTGAGCCGCTCAGTTGTAGGGGTTGCCCTACTGGGAATGGCCTATCCCATTTTTTCAAAAATGCTCAGTAACGACACCCTTACTAAAGAACCATTTCGAGTCTTTTTTGTCATCGCCATTTTCCTGTTAAGCATTGCTTCTTTCACGCTACTATTTAAGGCAAATGTTAAACTATGGCGAGGCATTTTTGCCACTTTTACGGGAATGGGATTGATGATTTTAGGGTTTCAACCAGAAATCTTTCGTCGAGATAATGAATGGTTTGTTTCCCATTACTACTACGGTATTACAGCCGCTTTATTAATGATTTTTTCAGTGGCGATTGTCCAAGATATTTATCAGGATAGACAAAATCGCTGGCGCACCGCTCATATTATTCTCAATTGTTTTGCTCTACTGCTGTTTATCGGTCAGGGAATGACTGGTACAAGAGATTTACTAGAGATTCCCCTCCATTGGCAATCACAATACATTTATCAATGTGATTTCACCAATAAAACCTGTCCGCAACCCAAATAAAACGGTAATTTTCAAATGATGAAATCAAGAGTTTTTCCCCTGGAAGCTGATGTGCGTTTCTCGGATGAATCTGCTACGGTGACTGAAATTATTAAGACTAAAAATGCTAGTATCGCTATTTGGGGAGTCAAGCCTGGGCAAATTGTAGAAGCTCATTGTCACCCGGATGGACAAGATACCTGGGTGATGCTACGGGGCGCTTTGACGTATTATTTAGGGAATGGTCAAAGCCAAAGCTTGAATGCTGGTGAAGTTGCGATCGCAGACAAAAATCAGATTCATGGTGCAGTGAATGACAATAGTGAAGATGCTGTGTTTATCTCCATTTATTCTGCTCCCCAAATTGGCTATGAAAAGGCATCACTTTAAACTAATTTAATGTAAAGTTTTATAGTTTAAATGAGTCGTGAAACTCTCTTCTGTTTCGGTTTTTCGCGTTCTTCGCGTCTTCGCGGTTCGTTTAAAATTTTTGAATTATTGCCTGAATTCATTTTATAAAATCAACATCAATAAAAAGAATGAAAGTTGCCAATAAAGTGCATATAATTTTAATGAAAGTTCCTGCCCCGATGTATCTTGGCATAGCTGTTTTGATTTTTGCAACTTCTAATTCTGTTACTAAAAAAATAGTTGAGATTGGTCAAAATCATGCGATCGATGGCAGAAATCCCATCTCACTGTGCAATGTTTTATTTGTGGGTAATATCTGTGCTTTGGGGTTAATGACTCTAATTTTTCATCAAGATTGGCAACCGCAGACTCTGAAAGCTTTGACTGGTAAAGATTGGATTAGTTTAACCATTACAGGTATTTTGTCGGGGGCGATCGTTCCTGCGTTAATTTTTCAAGCCCTCGGACAGACAAATATTACTAATATCGTGTTAATTGGGCGTATCGAACCAATTTTAACCCTGGTGTTGGGTGTTTGGCTGTTGGGATCGCGGGTCAATTTTTGGGCAAGTGCAGGGGCTCTGGTTTCCTTGGCTGGGGTGATAGTGACTGCTTTTTTAGGGAGTTCAGGGCCGATGATGACGATGGCTGGATTTCAAATTGGAATAGGAGAAATTTGTGTGGCGATCGCAGCGATCATTGGTTCCATTGCTACCGTCGTTGGTAAACTGCAATTACAATCGATTCCCTTGGGAATTTTTACAATTTATCGCAATATTCTGGGGACGGTAATTTTTTTCCTATTGGCTAATCTCCTTTACGGGCCAAACCATTTTGCAGAAGTGTTATCTCCTTTTCTGTGGCAATGGATGATAATCTATGCGGCGGTTATTGTCGTCCTGGGTCAATTATGTTGGTTGGCTGGTTTAAAAAATGCGACTTCAACAGAACTCAACCTAGCTAGTTTATTTAATCCAATTGCAGCTATAGTTATGGGATATTTAATTTTAGGGGAAGCTCCTACTTTAGCTCAATATTTAGGGGGAAGTTTGTTGTTTGTGGGGATTGTCTTGGGTTTTATTGGCAACCTATATGAGGCTAAAATAAATCGACAATTAGTTGACCTCAATCCTCGGGATGCTATGGAAACTGCGATCGGTTTCCGGGGAGTTTAATGTTTTAAGGAGGAAGCTTTTTATGAAACGCCGCTATTTCAACTTTGCTAGTATTACCTTTGTGTCAACAATTGCGATCGGCTGCATCAAAACCGCTGGCGATCGAACTGCTATTGCGTCATCCGGTACTTCTGAAACAATGCCAACGCCTGTGGCAGCTTCCCCTCCAACTAAGCCAGTGACGACACCCGCAAGGGCTCAAGCCGCAAAAGTTCTAACTTCTGGCACTTTTGTCGATGGCGAACACCCCACAAAAGGCACTGCCCGCATTGTCCAGAAAGGGGATGAGCGCATTCTGGAACTCGATCGAGCATTTCAAACCTCAACGTCTGGTCCTGATTTGGTCGTGATTTTGCACAAATCGCCCGATGTTATTGGCTCGACAGTTCCCCCAGCCTATCCCATCAAGAAAGGGGACTATGTGTCGATCGCGCCACTCAAGTCATACAGCGGTGCTCAAAGCTATGTGATTCCTGCCAGCATCAACTCAGAAGATTTTGCTTCGGCGGCAATTTGGTGTCGCAAGTTCAATGCCACCTTTGGTGCTGCCAGACTTCAGAGATTGAGTTCCGCAAGGCTCTGACCAATAATTTCTTGATGCTACAAGAAAGAGGATTTATCCGTGGAATCAATCAAAAATCAAAAATCAAAAGTCGAATGACTGACCAAAACAAAGCAATCGTTCTCCAGTTCTACAAAGCTTTTGACGATCGCAAAATGGAACAAGCCTTAGAACTGTTAGCGCCGAATTTTATTGCTCGCATGGCCGGAATGCCAAAGCCATTAAACGGGGAGGAGTTCAAGCAGTTCGGGATGTCGTTTTATCTAGCTTTCAGTCAGGGTGAACACGTTTTTGATGAGGTCATAGTTGCAGGTGATAAAGTGGTGACGTGCGGAAAATTCACAGCAACACACCTCGGAGAATTTCAAGGTTTGCCACCCACGGGAAAACAAATTAGCTTAGCTGTTATGCACATCGATCGAGTCGAAAACGGCAAAATCGTGGAGCATTGGGGCCAGGGCGATGCACTGGGATTAATGCAACAGTTAGGGATTGTATTCTTGCCTGGGCCAAAGCTAATACCGCACATTTTGAGAGGTGCTGTGTCTAAACTGTTTCAGAAATCTGCCTAGATTTGCATACCCACGGAGTTTGCTATGATTCGATCGATCGCGCCCGATGACACGACTGCATTAATCGCCTTAGTTGAGGCAATTGGATTCGAGCCGCACGAGACCGAAGAACTCGCCCTCATGCTGGCAGACCACTTCGACGGCAAAAATAGCCAAGACATCTGGCTCACCGACGATGACGACGGGCTGGTGGGGGTCGCCTATGTTGCGCCGGAACGAATGACCGAGGGGACGTGGAATCTATATCTAATTGCCGTCCACCCCGATCGTCAGCAGCAAGGACGCGGTGCAATGGGCATAACGTGGCTCAAAGCCACTCAATAAGAGCGTTATGCTGACTGTTTAACAGCATCGTCTGAGATCCACGGATTAAACTTGAACTCATTCGCGAGATAGTCGATAAAGCAACGCACTTTTGCTGAGACGAATCGTCCCCGCCGATAGACGGCATGAATGGGCAACGGGGTCGGTTGATAATCCTTGAGAATTACGCTGAGACAGTTAGCGGTGAGCAGTTCACCAAACAGCCAAACGGGGCAAACGGCAATCCCTACGCCCGACAGCACAGCTTGCCGAATAGCGGCAGAATTATCAGTCTGTAGATTACCTTTGACAATAACCTGAGTCGTGCCTCCCGTGGGCTGTTGAAAGTGCCACTCGTTGCCGGTTGCCAGACGAGTATAGACAATACAGTTGTGATCCACTAATGCTTCAGGGGTCTGAGGTTCTGGGCGATCGCGGAAATAGGATGTGGCGGCCACCGTGACGCGACGGGTGATGCCAATCCGGTGAAAGATCAGAGATGGATCGCTCACCTGCCCAATCCGAATGGCCAGATCGATGCCATCTTCCACCAAGTCCACAAAGCGATCGCTCAGGATCAGATCGAGCCGAATGTCCGGGTAACGCTCCAGAAACCCCTGCACACAAGGCATGACTTGATACTGCCCAAACGCTACAGGGCAACTGACCCGCAGTGTGCCAACCGGCTTTTGGCGTTGCCCAACACTGGCTTCAGCGGCAGCCGTCGCATCCAATACTTCCTGGCAATGTTGAAAGAATCGTTCGCCCTCTTGCGTCAACTGCAACTTACGGGTGGAGCGGGTCAATAGTTGCACATCCAGGTAATCTTCCAGGGCGGCAATTTGCTTACTGATGGTGGGCTGGGTGGTGTCGCGTTCGCGGGCAACGGCAGAAAAGCTCCCCGTTTCAACGACCCGAACAAAACTTTGTATGCAGTCGAGGCGATCCATTACTTTGTTTATTCCAGATACGAATAAATTATATTCTATTTTCCAGTCTTATCAAACGAATTGAAATGAATCAAAATGAGAGACATGGAAAGCAAAGCAGCCCAACCCTAGACGGCACAAGGCTTTCCTGTAAAAGCTCTCACGATTAACTTACACGCTTCACTCAGGAGATGATTATGAACGTCCAAGACTCAGTTGCTTTCGTCACAGGTGCAAATCGCGGGATTGGCAAAGCCTATGTCGAAGCCTTGGTGCAAGCCGGTGCTCGTCGCATTTATGCAACTGCGCGCACCCTGGAAACACTCAACGAGGTAGTTGCGATCGCCCCCGATCGGATTATTCCTATAGCGTTAGATGTGACCAATGCCGATCGAGTGAATGCAGCAGCTCAAACCGCTCAAGATGTTACCTTGCTGATTAATAATGCGGGAGCGATCGGCTCTGGTGGGCTATTTACCGCCAACAGCGTGGAAACAGCGCAGTGGGAGATGAATACCAATTACTTTGGTACGCTTTCGATGGTGCGGGCTTTTGCTCCGATTTTGCAACGCAATGGTGGCGGCGCGATCGTCAATATGATGTCAGTGGTATCGGTTGCGAATGCGCCTGTGTTTGGCTCCTACAGTGCTTCTAAAGCAGCCGTCAATTCCTTAACCCAAGATATTCGGGCCGAATTGGCCAATCAAGGCACACAAGTGGTTGGTGTTTTTCCTGGCCCCGTTGATACGGCCATGGCTGCCGGGGTGCCTGGAGATAAAGCGGAACCGATCGCAGTCGCGAAAGCGGTTTTGCAAGCAGTTGAGGCAGGGCTGGAGGATGTCTATCCCGATCCAGTCTCTCAGAGTGTATTTTCTGCGATCGCCGAACCCTTAAAAGCGGTTGAAAAACAGTTCGCGGGTTGGATGCCTCAATAGGTCGGAGCTGATTGTCCGTTTTCCCGATGTCAATGGCACCTCTGATTGGCAACTGCCAATTCCTGCTACGTTTGCGATCGCTCCGAATGGCAAGATTTTACTCGCTCACATTGATGCTGATTATCGCAATCGTCTAGAGCCGAGTGAAGCATTGGCGGTTATCACCCGCGAACAATTCATGAATCAAAACACCATATTCAACCAATTCTAGGAGTCAGGTCATGATCGATCTCTATGCTTGGGCAACCCCGAATAGTATCAAAGTGCCAATTTTATTGGAAGAGTTGGGGCTGGCTTACACTGTCAAACCCGTCAACATTCGTCAAGGCGAGCAAAAAACGCCCGAATTCCTCAACCTCAATCCCAATGGAAAAGTGCCGGTAATTGTTGATAGTGATGGTCCGGGTCACCAACCCATCGTCATTGTTGAATCAGTAGCGATTTTGATCTATCTGGCTGAGAAACAGGGGAAATTTATCCCAGAGGATCAAGTTGGGCGAATTCGTTGCTTCGAGTGGCTGTTTTTCCATGCATCCAGTCTGGGGCCGAGTTTCGGGCAGTCGGGCTATTTCCAGAAACTTGCCCCCGAAAAAATTCCGGCGGCGATCGAGCGCTTTCACAATGAGGCCATCCGCACAATAAAAATTCTCGATCAAAGGCTAGCCACAACCGAGTATCTAGCAGGCGATTATTCCATTGCTGACATTGCGAATTTCGGTTGGATTTGGCGGCGAGAATTTGCCGGTATCGACTTTGCAGATACGCCCCATGTGGAGCGCTGGTATGCCGCTTTAGAGCAGCGTCCAGCCATCCAAAATGCGATCGCCGCTTTAGCTTGAACACGATCGATCCGGAGATTGATGATGTTTTCTCAAGACAATATGCTTCAACGTAAGAAGCACGGTTATCAGGGATCAGACGTAGATTGCAACGGCGCTTTGTTACAGGTAATCAACCAAACTTGGGATAAACTATGACCGCTCTGTTCGATTCTTTTCAACAACGAGGCGTGACCTTTCGTAACCGCATTGGTGTCTCCCCAATGTGTCAATACTCCAGCCAAGATGCACTGGCGAGTGACTGGCATTTGGTTCATTTAGTCAGTCGTGCTGTAGGGGGCGCAGGAGTAGTCTTTACTGAAGCAGCGTCGGTTAAGCCTGAGGGTAGAATCTCCCCTGGTGATTTGGGCATCTGGGCTGATGAACACATTCCGATGCTCGCCAAAATTGCCAAGCTGATTCAAGAAGCAGGTGCGGTACCAGGGATACAACTAGCCCATGCAGGGCGAAAAGCCAGTTGTGCTCTTCCTTGGGCTGGCGGCAATCCCCTAACCCAGGCTGAAGGAGGATGGCAACCCGTAGCACCAAGTGCGATCGCCTTTAATGACATGAGTCCAGTCCCAACCGCGCTCACGCCTGAAGGGATTGAATCGATTCAGCAATCCTTTATCCAAGCAGCGCAAAGAAGCATTGACGCAGGCTTTCAGGTGATCGAAATTCATGCTGCCCACGGTTACTGCACGAATTCTTGTCGCCATTGAGTAACCATCGCACAGACCGCTATGGCGATAGTTTTGCAGGGCGCGTTCGCCTACTCGTCGAAATTGTCCAGGCAGTGCGCGCCATCCTTCCCGACCATTTGCCGCTCTGGGTCAGAATCTCAGCCACCGACTGGGCAGAAGAAGGGGGATGGGATTTAGAGCAAAGTATTGCCTTGAGCCAAATTCTCAAAACCTCTGGCGTTGATCTAGTAGATTGTTCAACAGGGGGATTGATTCCTGGGGTTAAAATTCCGACTGGGCCAGGTTATCAAGTGCCGTTTAGCGATCGCATTCGGCAGGACACAGGGATCGCAACGGCTGCGGTGGGAATGATTACTGCCCCCGAACAAGCCGATCGAATCATCCGGACTGGGCAAGCCGATATGGTGTTGCTGGCTCGGGAGCTATTACGCGATCCGTACTGGCCCCACCGTGCTGCCAAGGAATTACGGGTCGATCATCACCCATATCCTAAGCAATATCAAAGAGCATGGTAATTTCCTGAGGATATCTCAATGTCAATGCAATCCCTTCTGTTTTGGCTAATCGCTTTCGTCATGGGCGTGATTACCTCAGTCTATTTGCCGATGAATGGAGTCGTTGCCAGATATGTTGGCTCTACTTTGTTGGCAAATATTCCGTTTTATCTGTTGGGCGCAATAACTACTATTTTGCTCTTTTCATTCACAGGCAGTTTCGGCACTGTTTCTCGACTTCGAGAGGTTCCCAGCTATCTTTACCTGAGTGGGGTTATCAGTGCTTTTCTAGTCTTTGGGTCTACATTTTTGATTCCCAAATTAGGTGCTGGACGATTTTTTGTTCTATTCGTGGCAGGACAAATTTTGATGGCACTGGCAGTTAGCCATTTTGGCTTACTGGACTCTCCTCAAGATCCTATCACGCTGAAAAAAGCATTCGGTTCAATCCTACTTCTGATTGGCGTTGCGCTTGCCACTCAATAAAAAATAAACACATTAGAAGAGTAATGGAGGTTAACAATGTCTCAAACCTACACAACTGTGATTACCGGAGCCTCAAAGGGAATTGGACTGGCTACAGCAAAACGCCTCAATGCCATAGGTCATAAAGTGATCGGTATTGCACGGCGTAAACCCGATCGATCGTTTCCGGGCGAGTTTATCGAGGTGGACTTAGCGGATGCGGGCGCAACGAGACAAGTCGCAGATATGATGGCCCGTGAATACTCCGTCAGTCATCTGATTAACAATGTTGGTATTAGTCGATCGGAAGCTTTGGAGGACGTGGATATCACGCAATTTGCATCCATCATTGACCTGAATCTGCGCCCTGCGATTCAACTCACCCAAGCTTTTTTGCCAGGGATGAAAGCACGGCATTATGGTCGCATCATCAATGTCTCTAGCCTAGTAGTGGTGGGGCTACCCCTCCGAACCAGCTATGCCGCTGCCAAAGCCGGACTGATCGGCATGACCCGCACTTGGGCGAGTGAATTGGCAACCACTGGCATTACGGTAAATGCGATCGCGCCGGGACCCACTGAGACAGAACTGTTTCGAGTCAACAGTCCCGTCGGCAGTAGCTCCGAACAGCGGTTTCTCCAACGAGTGCCCATGCAGCGCTTGGCCCAACCCGATGAAATTGCAGCGGCGATCGCATTCTTTGCGTCGGAAGATGCATCGTACATAACTGGGCAAACCTTGTTTGTAGATGGTGGTAGTAGTCTTGGCACAGCCTAACCAGCCCATTGCACACCGACCGTATCAAAATAGTTGGTCGAGTTCGAGAATTTACTGGCAGGGGTGAACGGAGTCGTTATGCAACCTCGTTTGGTCGAGTTGGCAGCAATTGAAAACGTACTCATCGCTATTCAAAATGACGATCGCAAGGAATTGATGTGTCGCCGCACGAGGTATTGTTGTTGATCTGCTGAAAACTGCTCAGGGCAAATGACAACTCCAGTGCCAATGCCATCCACTAGCGCAATGAGCGCATTGGCTTCAAGGGTTAAATCAAGATCGCCTCGAATCAGTTTAGCCGTTTGTAAGTCAGCTAACTCTTGACAAATAACCTGACGTAAAGAATCATAGCGTTTTCGGTGTTCTTGAACTAAGTGTTCACGCCCGATCGAATAACCTAAAAATGCCATCCAAACCTTCCAATCATCTCTATCAATAGACTGCATCGGGAGAGCCAAAAAAATCATTTTCTCTAGTCTCTCAGTTCCTTGCCATTGATCGGCACAGGCTTTCATATCTTCTACAATATTTTCAAAGACTTGTTCCAAGGCAAACAGAATGAGTGCTTCTTTATCTCGAAAGTAGTGGGTGACAACCCCGGTCGAAGAGCCAAGTTCTTGAGCGATCGCCCGCATACTGGTGCGATCCAATCCTTCACGGACAATCACCCGCCATGCAGCTTGAGCGACCTCAATCCGGCGATCGTCATAACTCATAGCTCTCCTCGGTTTGCAGCAACATTAAACAATCATCTTGACATCTTATCACAACAGTTGTTAGGTTTAGAGGCGACATAACAACTGTTGTAATATTACCGCCAGCGGAGTTTGCTATGATTCGATCGATCGCGCCCGATGACACGACTGCATTAATCGCCTTAGTTGAGGCAACTGGACTGTTCGGGCCGCATGAAACCGAAGAACTCGCGCTAATGCTGGCAGACCACTTTGGCGGCGAAACCAACAGCCAAGACATCTGGATTACCGACGATGACGACGGGCTGGTGGGAGTCGCGTATGTTGCGCCGGAACGAATGACCGAGGGGACGTGGAATCTATATCTAATTGCCGTCCACCCCGATCGTCAGCAGCAAGGACGCGGTGCAGCACTGCTAGCCCACGTCGAACAGATGTTAGCGCAGCGCGGCGATCGCGTGCTGCTTGTGGAAACGTCGGGACTGGAGAGCTTTGAGTACGTTCGATCGTTCTATCGCAAGAGCGGTTACGACGAAGAAGCACGAATCCGCGAGTTCTACAAGGCGGGCGAGGACAAGATCGTTTTCCGTAAAGCGCTGAACTAACGTGTTGCATAATCAACGCCTACGTCGATAAAATCATTCAGACTTTTGAAATTGTATACTGCCCTATTAAGGACTAATATCCGGAGAAAAACCGATGAACGAATCTGATAAAAACAAGCAGATCATCCAGAACTTTATCCAAGTGGTTTGGAACGGTCGCGATCTCTCGGCATTGAAAGATTTCTGGGCAGAAGATTGTGTAAATCATGCGATGCTAGGAACAGACAATCGCGGTCTTAATGCGCTGCGGATCTATCATGATTCATTCTTTGATGATTTTTTCTCCGCTTTCCCCGACATCGAGATTGAGATCGTGCAGCAGGTTGTCGAAGGCGATCGAATCGCGACATACATCATTAGCCAAGGTACACATAGTGGCACGTTTTATGGCGCTCCACCAACAGGTAAAACTATTTCAACATCCGTAATCCGAATCGATCGCGTTCGAGACGGAAAAATTGCCGAACATTGGTCTGTTTCCGATGCGGCAGGTTTAATGCAGCAAATTCAATCCTGAATTCCAGCAATTTGAGAATGTGTTGTCTACATTATCTAGGAGAATATATGTCCTCAGACTTGAGCTTTGTTGAATATATCCTGGATCAAATAAACCAAGCGGGGCAAGTCTCTTTCAAAAAAATGTTTGGCGAATATGCGATCTACTGCGACGAAAAAGTCGTTGCGCTTGTTTGCGATAACCAACTGTTTATAAAGCCAACGGCTATTGGGCGATCGATGATTGATAGTATCGTAGAAGCCCCCCCATACCCAGGTGCAAAACCACACTTTCTGATTGGAGAACAGCTTGACAATCGACATTGGATGTCGAATCTTATTCGTTTGACAGCAAGTGAGCTTCCGGCCCCAAAACCAAAGAAATCAAAGCTCAAAAAGGCAAAAATATGAAATTTGGTTACACCATTGTCTACGTCTCGTCGGTTGCAGATGCACTGACCTTTTACAAGGAGGCATTCGGCTTTGAAACGCGCTTTTTGCATGAGTCTGGCGAGTATGGCGAGTTGAACACGGGCGAAACGGTTCTTGCTTTTGCCTCCCATGCGATGGGTGAAATGAATCTTGACGGACATTATCAAAAAAGCGATCTCAGTGCTACACCCTTTGGAGTTGAGCTGGCGTTTGTCGCCGATGATGTAGCATCTGCCTATACCAAGGCAATTGCTGCTGGAGCGGTTTCTGTCAAGGAGCCGATCGCAAAGCCTTGGGGTCAAGTGGTTGCATATGTTCGTTCTAGAGAAGGATCATTAATTGAGCTTTGTTCTCCGATCGGTGACTAACAACGCCCATGCACACCGACCGTCGAAAGTCGATCGGCTAGGATATAAAGGTTATCTGCGGTGAATGATGGGCAACGTTATGCGGCTTCATTTTTGGGCTGGAGCAGCCACCTGAAGATTATTTGTTGATGTTCAGGATTCTGTTGAGTCATTAATTAGGAGTGCTTTACGCCAGCCAAAATGAATGAAATCGCCTCTTCTATGTGTTCTTCAATCATTTCTGGACTTAGGCGATCAACATCTGGTGTTAGATGTTTCCAGTTTTCATGAACAGTAAAGTAGAACAGGCAAACACTCAAGATATGAGTTAGAGCCAAAAACGGTTTAAGAGGGCGAAAATATCCTTCCGTCATACCTCGTTCTATAATCTTGAGCAAATACTCATGCAGGCTCAAAACGTTACACTCTTTGAAGTAAATTCCTTGATTTTGGCTTGCTTCTTGAAACCACAGCATTTGTCGTTGAGGATTTTGAGCTTCGTTGGCGATCGCGATCCGAATAATTTGCTTCAGGGCTACTTCAGGAGATAAACCATCAAAATTCAATTGTCCAAGCGTAGATTGGACTTCATCGATCGGACGTTGTAGAACCGCCTTGTACAAGTTTTCCTTATTCTCAAAGTAGTAGTGAAGTGATGCAGTTGTGACCTGAGCGAGAGTTGCGATCGCACTCAGCCGCGCACCATTCAAGCCGTGTCGTGAAAATTCTTGCTCTGCGGCATCTAAAATTCGCTCCTGTGTCATCTGGGCATCGCGAACAGAATGGACGGATTTTGCGCCTCGTTTACTGGGTCGAACCACGGCATTTTAATTAATTATTTGCCTTTCCATTGTAGCAAAGAGGCAGCTAGACTGAAGACATTCAATCTCTGTATTGACGTAAAGACAAGGATTTGATAAACTTACTAATAAATTAGTAAGTAAACTTAAGCAATCATGAATCAATTGCAAGGCGCACCGTGGCTTTTGGCGCATCGTTCCATGCTGAAGCCCAATCAGCCAATGAAAATTTCACTGTTGGGTAATGATTACGTCCTTTGGCAAGACATTCGTGGCACCATTAACGCCTTGCCAAATGCTTGTCCTCATATGGGTGCAATGCTGTCTGAGGGTTGGTGTGTGACTCAATCTAATGGCAGTAGCGCGATCGCTTGTCCCTTTCATGCGTTGGAATTTGACAATTTGGGCTGCACAGTTCTACCAGGATCGAATAAACAGACCAAATCTCTCTTGCAGCCGCTAGAATTAATTATCCAAGGGGATTTTATTTGGTCATATGGCAGCTATGAGCCGAAAATCCCAATTCCTGCAATTATGAATGAGATTGCAACGGAGTACGAGTTCATTGGCGTGACGGGAGAACGCAGCATTCCGACCGATCTTCTAAGCTTGCTACTAAATATGCATGACTACAATCACCAAAACGGCACTCATCGAGAATTATTTGAGATTGAAGAAGTGCAAATGAAGCAGTTCATTGATGAGGGGTTCCATTCTCATGCGTATTTGTCGCAACCCCGCAAACAACCTACATTTCGCGATATTCTAAGAAACCCTGCTCAGCTTGCGATGCCAAAGGTGCTAGAGGCTCATCTAGAAAACTTTTTCCCGTTCATGGGATTGTTGCACGGTGAAGATAAGCTATTGAGCCTCAAGGAATGTCACTTCTATCTTCCTGAAGCCGATCGTCAATCTCGTGTATTTGTGTTGATGTATATAAAGGCACATTCTCCGATTGCACACTTGATTAAAGGCAATCTGCTGAAGTTGATTGATGTGGTTGTGGATCAAGATGCAAAGATTTTAGAAAGGATCTACAGCAATACACCACAGCGGATAAAATTAAATAATGAAGTGGGAATGGATTGGGTGCGACGAAATTTTGAGAGCTTTCCAGCCGTTGGCGAACCCAATCTATCTCGGTAGTTGCCAGCCGCATAACAACGCCCATGCACACCGACCGTCGAAAGTTAATCGGCTAGGATGTAAAGGTTATCTGCGGCGGGTGATGGGCAACGTTAGGCTGCTTGAGTTACGGATAGATGAGGTGTTTCAAACTCATTGGTTTGAAGCAAAAAGCGAGTGATGTCCCCAGCACCCAGTGAAAGCCAGTTCCATCAAAGGTTCTCTCTGATGGGCAGTCAGTTCACGATCGCGCAGAGCATCGGGCAAAGCTGAGGATTTCCAAGACAGCCAATGGAGATTGCCGTCACTGGCTCATAATCTTTCAGAATAGTTAGTGTTTCTTCCATTTCTGATTCGATTCAGTGAGACAGCAACAACAGACAGCAGGGAAGTTGCCAGGTGATCGAATTTCGTTGGCTCGTCCTTTGTAAAAACAAAAAATTTTTTGGCTTGACATCCGACCGACTGGACGGTATCTTATTATATATCCGACCAACTGGACGGTCTGATGGTGTTTCTCAAATTGAGATCAGTTCATAGTAAATGGTTTAAGGAGGATAAAATGAATCATTCAAGCAGTATCCAGCTCAGTCTCTGGTGCATTTGAGTTCTATGGTTTCCGTCAAACGCTCTCGATCAATGCCGATTCAGCCTGAGGCACTCTTAGCCGCTGCAAATAAAGTGGTTGTGGCACAGGGAGTGGATGCGCTCACCTTAGAAGCAGTTGCTCGTGAAGCTGGTGTGAGTAAAGGTGGGTTGCTGCATCACTTTCCGACTAAGGATGCCTTGATTGTTGGCATGGTGCAGCAGGTATTGAATAAGTTCACCGCAGCACTCAATGATGAGCTAGAGAAAGATTCCGAGTCAGAAAAAGCAGGACATTGGGTAAAAGCTTATGTCAGGGCATCTGTGCTAGATAGTCCAGAAGATATAGAGCTGTACTCAAGCTTGCTGGCTGCGATCGTTGTGAATCCAGAGTTGCTAAAGCCAATTCAGGATAGCTGGGCGGAATGGCAAGCAAAAGCTGAGTCGAATGGATTGAAACCTGAAATTGCCACCATTATCCGGTTAGCAGTCGATGGTTTAGCGCTGACGAGTTTGTTTGGTTTTGCGCCACTCGAAGAGAATTTGCGATCGCAGGTGATTGAAACGCTGTTAAATCTAGCGCAACCCTAGTTCATTGAGTCGGAAAGTCATGCTTTAACCCTAAACCAGAAGGCTACTCTGGAGGCACTTTGCCATGCAGTTTTTTGAGTATATGACCAAGGCATTTAGCACTTGGTTCATTGGATTCTTTCCTTACTTCGAGGTCTATGCAGCAGTTGCGGCTGGCATGGCAATGGGATTGGATGGGGTTTCAGCCGTCGTGTGGGCTGTCTTCGGAAACTTCACGCCGATTCCTCTACTGCTACTCTGCTACCGTCAACTGACCAGAGTGCGAAGAATTCGACTTTGGCTGGAACGACTTGAAAAGCGAGGCGTTCGGAAGGTTAAACACGCTTTTGACCGCTATGGTGCTTGGTTTCTGGTGTTGATGACTCCCATTTTAGGGAGTTGGACGATCGCGGTTATTGCACCGATAACCGGAATTCAGCCTAAGCAAGTCATGCTGTTTTCTTTCGTTGGGATTCTGCTTTATGCGATCGCAACCGCAGTGTTAGTCGCATCTGGAATTAATTGGTTCAATCACCATTGAAGCCACCTATTCGTGGGCGAAATCTGAAAAAGACACAAAAGTGCTGAAGCTAGATAGCCAGAGTCTGGCTCAATTTGACTCGAAATCTATCCAATCTAATTTTCCAAACTAACAAGAGGAACTATGCACAGTAATCAATCACAAGATGCAACTGCAAAAGCTGTAGAGGCAGTAATGAAGATGGAGCTACCACAGCATATTGCTCGCTATGCGTGTGAAATCAAGTACGATCCAGTGCTAGGCACGATGGAATTGGTGACAAAAGAAGCTCGGATGCGTGGAGTCGCAGCAATTCAGGATTTTCAGGTCATTTCCCTCTCCCGCACCATGCGGAATCAGGAATCGTTTCGTCGTGATGGTAAACCGACTCTAGATATGGAGTTTTTCGTCAATGATGAGAACGGCAAAATTGGCGTGTATTCAGAACACATGTGTATTGATCAGCATGGACTGACCAATACACACATTGAAGGAATTAATCACATGCTATGGCAGGGCACAGTCTATGGTGGTCACAAGCTCGGTACACCAGAGGCAGAACGTACTGACATCATGGCATGGGCAGAACGAGGTTGGTTTACTCGTGGCATTCTGGCTGATATTCCTGCTCTGCGTGGCACTGACTACGTTCATTATGACGATCCAATCGTGACAGGTGATGAAATTGAAGCGGCACTTGCAGCAGTTGGCATCACCCCCCACGCTGGGGATGCCCTGATCCTATATATGGGATACGAAGTTGCTCAGGCAATCCTGGATTTTGATGTAGATGGACCAGGTCCTGACTTTACCCGTCCTGGGCTTGGGGTTACAGGCGCTGAGTGGTTGGTTGACAACAAAATTGGGCTATTGCTCTACGACTTTGAAGATGCGATGCATCCTAGTGAACCATTTGCACAAGGGCAACTATTGGAATGGGCGATCGGGCAAGGAATTGTCTCTGGATGCAACTTTGGAGAGGCAGTGAAATACAGCCGTGCCACAGGGCGTTACGATGGATTGCTTTTGGTCAGCCCATTGAAAATCCCGAAGGGAACAGGCAGCCCGGTTAACCCGCTTTGGATTGTCTAATTTATTCTGCACCAAGCTGCCAGCATTTGTACGGAATTTGCACTTTATGCAACTCATTTGGTACAGCGATCAGCAACTTACTCATCAGATAGATTAACCTGCAAGTTTTTTCACTCAACCTCAATTGTTTTTATTTAAGGAGATTTGTCATGCAAGCCAACCAACAGTCAGTAACAGCCGTAAGCTCTGAATTGTTCGGCAATCCCTTCCTCTGGTATGCCAAGATGCGTCGTGAATCGCCTGTGTTCTATGATGCAGAGCAACAAAGCTGGATGATCTTTCGCTATGAAGATGTGAAACAAGTCTTTGCGAATTGGCAAACGTTTTCATCCAATATCCCGCATCCGCCAGAGCAAACAGATTTTACTCAAAGCCTAAACTATACTGACCCACCCAAACATCGATCGCTTCGTTCTCTGGTGGCAAAAGTGTTCACTGCTCGTCGAGTTGAGGAACTTGCTCCCCGCATTACGCAAATCACCCACGAACTCATCGATCAGGTTCAAAAGCGCGATCGCATGGACTTTATGCATGACCTAGCGATTCCCCTGCCTGTGATTGTCATTGCAGAGATTCTGGGAGTTCCTGTTGAGGATCGGGCGGATTTCAAGCACTGGTCTGACGGTATTGTCCTGTTTGACTCGGAAGCGTTGCAGGCAATGGCAAACTACTTTCGGCATTTGCTAGAACAACGACGACAACATCCAAGCAAGGACTTAATTAGTGATTTGATTGCAGCCCAGGAAGCAGGCGAAACCTTGACTGCCCAAGAGCTTGTAGATTTTTGCATTGTGCTGCTAGTCGGTGGGAATGAAACGACAACAAATTTGTTGGGCAATGCTATCCTTTGCTTTAACGAATATCCAGACGCATGGGAACGGTTGAAACGGGAACCAAAACTACTCCCATTGGCGATCGAAGAAGTGCTGCGTTACCGATCTTCAATACAAGCGATGGAACGGTTCACGAAAGTTGAAACCCAACTAAGTGGACAGACCATTCCCGCAGGACAGCGAGTAACCGTTTGGATGGGAGCGGCCAACCGAGATGAGGCACAGTTCGATCGCGCTGAGAACTTTGTCGTTGATCGCGATCCGAATGCTCATCTGGCGTTTGGTAACGGTATTCATTTTTGCTTGGGTGCACCTCTCGCTCGGCTAGAAGCAACGATCGTGTTGAGTGCAGTGCTAGAGCGACTACCCAATCTACGCATTGATCCAAATGCCACGCTGGAGTTTATTCCCTCAACAGATGTTCACGGCGTGAAATCTTTACCTGTCTTGCTCTAACGTCTTAGCTATACACTCGATCAGTATTGATCGAGTGTATGGAATCTTTTTTTAACCTGAATTGGGAGATGAAATTACCATGAATGTACAGAAAATGGCTGCTAACACTGCGGAATGCGATCGTGCTCTGGAATTTGAAATCGTTGTGCTTGATATTGATGGAGCCGTAACGCAGCAATCTCGATTACTAGAGCGATATAATCCCACTGTGATTTCCCTCCAAGAGCGTCATGCGGAACTGCGCTACTGGTGCCCAAATGACGTAATGGAACGCCTACGAAAAGATGTCTCAACTCAACTCGATTTGCAGAAACCTCGGATTGCGCTTTACGGGACTAACAATAACCATCACATGGCGTATCTGTGGATTAGCTTGCTGAATGAACCCGTAACTGTGATTGGGTTTGACAGTACTTCGGACTGCTTTAGAACAATGCCCAATTATATCTGGGCTGGCTCTTGGGCACCTCTAGCTGCAAAATTGCCTCATGTCCAAAAGTTGGTGCTACTGGGGATCGATCGCGATTTCACCCTTGACTTACCCGATGATTTTGTTGCACCACTTGGCACACCCACCTATGAGATGGATTTGCTCACATCTGGCAAGGTAGAACTGTACCCGAACATGATGCGACAATCTCAAATTATTGGGCATGTGACTGCGAGTACACCCTGCGTGGAGATGAAGCCTGATAGTCTGTTTACCTCCTCGGCAACTTGGAAAAATTTCCGCGATCACGGAGGAGTTCACGACAGTATGGAGCGTATTCTAGCCAACATTTCTACCGATGCTGTTTACATCACCATCGATAAAGACGGTTTACGGGAAGAAGACTGCTTCTCTAATATCTACGATGGCAAAAACTCGAAACAGGGGACATTGACGATTGATGAAATGCTGGAAATTCTTGCGCTGATCAAACAACGTAAGCGAATTCTAGGTGTCGATATCTGCGGTGACTATTCTTATCCGGCTCGATCGTCAAATCCGCTGAAGCAAGCCTGGAGCGATTGGGAATTAAAGTTTGTTCCCACTGATGCCATTGACTCGATCGCACTGCGGCAGATGAATGAAGACGTTAATTTGAAAATCCTTGAAATGTTGTTGAATTAAAGCCTTCTATTAGCAGCAGAAGCGAATTACGAGTAGAAGGGGTGTAGCAGTCGGTCGGGTAGAGAAATCTGCCAATACGTCACTTTCCTGCATTGCTGTATCGCAAGGTGATACAGCCTAACAAGCCTGCTGCACCGGAACGAATCTAAGCTAACGTTGAGATGCAAAGGTTATCTGCGGCGGGTGATGGGCAACGTTATGCCACTAAAATTTTAGGTCATGGTGTTTGCTTGAAAGCAACTTGTCAAAGTAAAACATTTTCTGTCTGGCACTGCGACTAGCATATTAAGCAGAGCAAACCAGACTTATAGTGTTGCAAATATGCTAACCCAAGAGCAAACTCAATTAATTACAATCCTGCGATCGCTCATCGATCTGACAGAGAGCGAAGCAACTCAAGCAGTTAGCTTATTTCAACCCCAATCCTTAAGCCGAAGTGAATTTTTTGTTCGTGCAGGTGATATCCCGCAAACAATTGGATTTGTGATCTCTGGGATTCTACGCTTGTACTACGTCGATGCTGACGGTAATGAAGCTACAAAATCATTTTGTGCTGAAAATAGTTTTGTGGCAGCTTATAGTGCGCTGCTACTGGGACAGCCATCTCGACTATTCATTCAAACTCTGGAAGATACCAAACTATTGATCGTAGATTATTCCGTTTATCGATCGCTGTCCGAATCCCAAACTTACTTGCAGCAGTTGAATTGCAAAATTGCGGAATCTCTCTTCATCAAGAAGGAACGGCGAGAAAGTGCGTTGCTGTTAGATGACGCTAAAACTCGCTATCTCAGTTTCTTAGAAGAATATCCTGGGTTAAACGCACGGCTCAAACAACATTACATTGCCTCGTATCTCGGTATGACTCCAGTGACCTTAAGCCGAATTCGTACCCAACTGAAAAATCATTAACATAGGTTAATGATTTTTCACAAACTCCTATCATAAGATCCATGAGTTAGTCATTGGCTTAGGAAAGTTGTGAAAACTGCTCAACACACAGTTCTAATTACAGGCGGCACATCAGGAATTGGATTGGCGCTAGCGAAGCGATTTCTGACAGAGGGGAATGCTGTGATTGTCACAGGCACGAATGCTCAAAAAGCAGAAGCCGTGAAACGCGAATTGCCCCTGCTCACCGTAGAACTTACCGATATGCGCGATCGCCAAGCTCTCGAAAAGCTAGTATATCGCCATCCTGCTGTCAACATTCTGATCAATAATGCGGGCATCCAGTACAACTATGACTTTGCCGATGCTGCCATCTCACCAGCGCAAATTGCAACCGAACTCGATATCAACTTGCTCAGTCCTTTGCATCTGACCAAGCTTCTTCTGCCGCAGCTTTTAAGTCATCCAACGGCTGCAATTATCAATGTTTCATCTGGATTAGGCATTGTGCCAAAACAAAGTACCCCAGTCTATTGTGCCAGTAAAGCTGCACTGCATAGTTTTACCAAAGCATTGCGCTGGCAACTTGAAGGAACCTCAGTTCGAGTGTTTGAGATGATTCCACCGATCGTGGACACTGCCATGACCCAGGGACGAGGACGCGGCAAAATCACGCCAGAAGCATTAGCTGAAGAATTTTGGCGCGATTTTAGCCACGATCGTTACGAAATGCGGATTGGCAAAACGAAATTGCTCTTTGTACTTCAGCGTTTCATCCCAGCACTTGCGGAGCGGATCATGCGTCCTGGACTTTAACCGTCTATCAATCACGAGAATTTATTTTTATGGATAAACGAATCCGAGTGCTTCGCCAGCGAAAATGTTAGATATTACAAAAAGGCGAAGATTTCATGAGCTTACTTTCAGCAACCATTAAGACTACCGTTACAGCTAGTCAAACTGCGGCTTGTGAGCATATTGTGCCTATTGACCTCACTTCTATATTTAAAGGTTATGGGCTGCTACCATCTGTCACGGGTATTGAGAACCAAGTTGGAAATTGGGACATCGCAGGGCAAACCCGCACTGTGCATTTATCCGATCGTAGTTCTGTCCAAGAGCTACTGACAAAATATGAGCATCCACGATACTTTAGCTACACGGTTAGCGGTTTTACTGGGGTGCTGAGGTTTCTCACAACTTCTGCTAATGGGGAGTGGTGGTTTAGTGTCAACTCATCAGGTCAGACTACGATCGAGTGGCGTTATACATTCAATGCACGGTCTGTTTTAGCTGTTCCAATCCTTTGGTTGATTACCAATTTACTCTGGCGCAACTATATGAATCAGGCACTGCAACGATCGAAAGCACTGATTGAGTAGAATATGACCTAAATCTAATCTCATTACGGCCGTCAACCGCCGTCTACTTAGCCACTCTAAGTCAAGCTTGCGTCCTGGACTTTAACCGTCTATCAGTCACAAGAATTTATTTTTATGGATAAACGAATCCGAGTGCATCGACAAACGCTTTAACTTCATTTTCGGCTCTCCTGGGTATTCGGTGATAAGTGAAGCTTATATGAGTTCTGATATGAGTTTCAACATTTGCACCTTGCAAATTTTGTAGATTGAGATACAGTTTGCACCACAACCCCAGGAGAGCCGACTATTTCTGGCTTAGGTTGTCTCAACATTTTGAGAAATCATTTCGATCGCATTGCGTAACCAATAATTAGCTTCATCTCGATCGCTCAATGCACTCCATAGCATTGATACCATCCACGGTTTCGTTTTGATTGGAAGCTCAAAAATCGTTAAATTGCAGACCGTTGCGAAACGAAGCGCAATGCGACGGGGAACAGCAGCCACTAAGTCACTGGATGCGATCGCAAATGGCAAAATCATCATATGTGGCGTGGTTAATGCGATACGTCGCTCTAAATTATGCTCATCCAACGCTCGATCAATTGCACCTGTAGTATCTCGTCGCAGTGTTCCGAGAGCATGGGAGAGATCGGCGAAGGTTTCTAAACTCATAGTTCCATGTTTGACAGCAGGGTGTCCTTGACGAGCAATTCCCACAAACCGCTCTTCAAAGATAGGTGTCCATTTTGTTTGGCGAGGTGGATTTGGGAAAACACCCAACGCCACATCGATCGCGCCCTGTTCTAGCAAATCTCCAACACAGTCCTTCTCAAACCCAATCATTCGGAAGTTGATTGACGGGGCTGTTTGACAACTAAACTGTAGCAGCGGTGGCACCAAGACTAAACTCGTGTAATCTGAACTCCCAAGGGCAAACGTGCGATCGCTAGAAATTGGCTCAAATGCCTGACTGGAGGTAACGGTTTGACGAATCTGTTGTAATCCAGCTAAGATACCGGGCGCGATCGTCTGGGCTTTGAGCGTCGGCTGCATCTGTCGTCCTAGCCGCACAAACAATTCATCTTCAAACAAGACACGCAGACGACTGAGAGCTGCACTCATTGCAGGCTGCCCAATCTGAAGCTCTTCAGCAGCTTTCGTAACGCTGCGCTGTTCTAGTAGGGCTTCAAAGGCAACCAACAGGTTCAGGTCAATCGCAGCCAAGTCTATCGATTTCATTGATACTACTCATCTAAAAAATCGTCTTGTTTAATAGTTTAAGGGTTGGTAGGGTGAATGACATACCAAATTCAATCAACAGTTTTTGATGACTATGACGCAAAAAGTAGCAGTAATTACTGGCAGTCACAAAGGCTTAGGCTATGCGATCGCCCGCAAGTTAGCACAGAAAGAGAATATTCAAGTTGTGCTGACGAGTCGTCAGGAGCAAGATGGTCTGGCCGCTCAACAGCGCCTATCAAGCGAAAATATTCAAGTGGATTTTCATCCTCTGGATGTGACGAGCGATGCTAGTGTGCAACAGTTCGCAACCTGGTTGCAGCAGACTTATGGCAGAGTCGATATTCTGGTCAATAATGCGGGTGTCAACCCGACGATGCAGCCAGAAGAATCCAGCCTGCTCACGGTTCAAATGGAAACGATGCTGGCAACTTTCGCAACCAATGTTTTAGCCGTTGCTCGAATGACACAGGCTCTAGTGCCATTGATGAAAGCGCAAAACTACGGGCGGATCGTAAATGTGTCTACTGAAATGGCTTCGCTGGCATCTATGAGTAGCGATTACTATCCTCTAGCGCCTTCGTACCGCCTTTCTAAAGTTGGGCTAAATGGACTGACCGCGCTTTTAGCAAAGGAATTTCAGGGTACAAACATTTTGATAAATGCTTACTCTCCTGGCTGGATGCAAACCGATATGGGTGGCTCTAATGCACCGTTCACAGCCGATGAAGGAGCCGAAACTGCCGTATATCTGGCAACGTTGCCAGAAGGTGGCGCACAGGGTAAGTTTTTTGCCGAAATGCGGAAGTTTGGTGGCGCGATCGCACTGCCTTGGTAATCGCTTTTGAACCTAAGATACAAAACTATTACAGCGAGACGAACCTACGATGACTCCAACTGAAGAACAAAACTTAGCGATCGCCCGAATCTTTATTGAGCAGTTTTTGGGCAAGGGTAATATGTCCATCGCGGCGGATGTACTGGCTGAAAATGTGCAGGCAATCACCGGATTAAAGCCAGATGGGCCAATTGACGGACGTGAAGCATACAAGCAAGTGTTTAGTGCCTTTTTCGATGCCTTTCCCCCGATTGCGGGTTCAGAGATGACAATCGAAGATATTTTTGCAGCAGGCGATCGGGTGGTCGTTCGGTTTCGATCCGTGCAAAAACATACCAAAGAGTTTTTTGGTATTGCCGCCACAAATCGGGATATCACATTCATTGAAACTCATGTCATGCGACTACGAGACGGCAAGATTGTAGAAAACGTGGTGAGTGCTACCAATCTGGAGTTTGAAATGTTAATGGCTCCTGTTTTAACGCCGTTAATTCTCAAGTGAAGGTGCTGCCTGCCTTGAGTCGCCAACTATGAGGGCGATCGCAGCATAACAACCCTGCTGTACCGGAACTAATTCAAGCTATTGTGAGGATGCAAAGGTTGTCTTCGTCCGGTGACACGAATTGGTTGACTTGTCTTAATTCCCTAGCATTGGGAAACAATTAAACCACCGTAGAAAATCAACTAATCCAGGAGAATCAAAATGAAACTTGTGATCTTTGCTCCCACCGGGATGATTGGCAGCCGGATATTGAATGAAGCCTTGTCACGAGGGCATATTGTAACTGCCATTACTCGCGATCCCTCGCGCTTTTCGATCGCACATGAAAATTTAACCGTCGTTGCGGGTAATGTCCTTGATGCCACTAATGTTGCAGACTTAGCTAAAGGTAATGATGCCGTACTGAGTGCAGTAGGACCTAGCGGTTCTGCCCCAGATGTGATTGTCAAGGCGGCTCATTCGTTGATTGATGGCGTATCTCGTGCGGGGATTCGTCGTTTGATTGTCGTGGGCGGTGCAGGAATTCTTGACGTTGCGCCGGATGTACTGCTGATGAATAGCCCTAATTTTGTGGAGGAATACCGTCCGCTTGCCGCCGTTCACCTTGAGGCGTATAACCTTTACAAGGCTTCCAATCTTGACTGGTCATTTGTTTGTCCGGCGGCTGAAATTGCTCCCGGCGATCGCACGGCTATCTTTCAGGTTGGGGCAGATCGTCTACTCACCAATGAAAAAGGAGAAAGTCGTATCTCTGCTGAGGATTATGCGATCGGTATGCCTCTAATCATTAATTTATTGGACAAGACTGGACAATGCGTACATGGCGATCCATAATACTAATATGGCAAAGTACGTGAAACCAAA
>NZ_JAEQDE010000171.1:0-7626 GCF_020737865.1 Microcoleus sp. PH2017_35_SFW_U_B | reverse complement strand
CCCTGAAAATCTGGGACACCGAGACAGGCCGGGAACTGAAAACTCTCACCGGTCATAGTGACAGGGTAAGTGCAGTGGCGATCGCACCAGACGGCAAAATAGCGATTTCCGCTTTCTTGGATCCCCTGAAAATCTGGGATTTGCTCACAGGTAAAGAGGTTGCTAGTTTCAGCGGAGAATATGGGTTTAAATGCTGTGCTTTTGCGCCTGATGGGGTGACAGTTGTAGCGGGCGATTCATGGGGACGGGTGCATTTCCTGAGATTGGAGGGAATGAAACAGGGACATAGTAGGGACACGACAATGCCGTTTCCCTACAAGCCAAATAATCCGCTTACTTTGTTTTACAAGGGTTTACTGCTGGCAAAACAAGGACAGTATGAAGCAGCGTTATCGAAATTAACTGAAGTTGCAGAATTGAGGCCGGATGCGGCTGTTGTGTGGTTTGAACTCGGTAAGGTTTTGGACAATTTGCAGCGCTGTGAAGAAGCTGTCACCAGTTTTGACAAAGCTATCGAAATAGAAGGAGAAAACCGAGAATTTTGGTTTCACCGAGGCTTGGCGTTGATGAAATGTGACAGTCAAGATGCCGCCCGCGCAAGCTGGAATCGAGCGATGAGTATCCAGCCTGATGACTGCGATTTTTGGAGCAGACAAGGCAAAGCGCTATGCAATTCAGAATGCTACGAACAAGCTATTTGCTGTTTTGATTTCGTGCTCCAAATTCAACCCGATCGAGCTTATTTATGGGTTTGGCGCGGCATTGCGCTGGGAAGGGCTGGACGCGCTGAAGAGGCAATATCCAGCTATGATAGAGCTTTAGAATTGGAACCAAATTATTGTCATATATTGCATAATCGAGCTTATACTTTGATGACATTAGGTCGCTATGAGGAAGCGATAGATTATTTGGATACAGCTTTAGAAATTAACCCGGATTATGCTAATGCTTATGGTGGCAAAGCTTGCATTTACGCCTTGCAAGATAATGTTGAGTTATCAGTGGAAAATTTGCGGCGCGCGATTGAATTGGAACCGGAAGAATATCGAGAGTTAGCGAAAATGGATGCGGATTTTGATGGGATTCGGGGTGATGCGCGGTTTCAGGAGTTGTTGTTGGGTGGTTAGAAACCCGGCGGTTGGAAACCGCGTCTACACAAACAATGTCCGCCTCCGCGGACGAAGAAATAATGGAATCTTCAACCCGCGCAGGCGGGTTTTGTCTGTGTAGCCGCGGTTTCAACCGCCGGGGTTTTTGGGTTTCAACCGCCGGGTTTTTGGTTGATGGGCGATCGCATTTTTTGTGCATGGGATTTACCGACTCCGACAAAGAAACCGGGTTTTTGGCCGAATTTGTGGCGTGCGATCGAGTATTGTCGAAAAAACCCGGTTTCTGGGGCCTCGCGATCGGGTTTTGTGTGGATGGGCGATCGGGTTTTTTGTGGATGGGCGATCGGGTTTTGTGTGGATGGGCGAATCTGTTATCGTTGAAATCCCGGCGGTTGGAAACCGCGTCTACACAAACGATGTCCGCCTCCGCGGACTAAGAAATAACGGAATCTTCAACCCGCGGAGGCGGGTTTTGTCTGTGTAGCCGCGGTTTCCAACCGCCGGGTTTCCAACCGCCGGGTTTCTGGGATTGCTTCGTTCCTCTCTTCGGACAGATTAGAAACTAATCATCCCCATCCAATCCCAACGGCACAAAATACTGACTGTAAACCACACTATCCGGTGCCCACAGCGGCCGCCAATAAACACTTTGAATCACCGCCTTCTCCCCATCACCCTCAGCAGGCCACTCAAAACTGACGATCGCCATATTGCCATAACCCACAATCTCATCACCCTCTTGCAGCCATCGATTCCGCCACAACAGCGCTATCAAATTCCACAAACGACGCAACATTAATAACAGTTTATTTTTAGGCAATATACTTGACATATCACCGTCTTCATGCTGCAAAAACACCCGAGATTTTTGTCGCTTCATCCAGTCAACTCGATAACCCCAATCAGGCAAAGATTGCCTATCCCTCACAGCAGCAGCCATAGCCTTCTTCCTGCCGCGTCTCGGAATCTTCACCAACTCCAGCGGCTCATTCCATCCCAAACATTCGTGCGATCGCTCAGGAAACAACGACTTAATCTTAGTATGAATTACATGAGTTGTCCACTCCTCATTAATAAAAGCACTAGCCGTTAACTGCGCCAAAACAGACAATCTTTGACTCGCAATTTTCAACTCTCCATTCACCCCAGATACAGACGGTAAACGCTCAATCTCAGAGCGAGAATCGCCAAAATGACAATCCGACCAATAACTCAACCGCACAGCACCAGCATAGTGGATATCCCCCGTCAAAACAATCACCCGATCGCGCTGCTTAAAAAACTCCGACAACAGCTTCACAAAAGCCAACTCATGAAAATTCCAAGCATCCCCCGCATCGGTATTAAAAACCTTTCCCTGTTCCACATCCCGCCTTTGCACCGCATCAATAATCCATAAACCCACCAAATTAGTCGGCACCACAACCAGCGTCGCCTCGATCGCAAATTCCCCAGATTTATTCAGCAACTCAGTCTCCCGCAAAGGCTGCTGAATTTGCTCATCAAAACCTTTGTGAGTCAAAAGCATCGGCGGGGCGATCGCACTTTCGGGCGGATAGCCCCGCCAAGTCCGCGTATCCAGCACAATCACCTCATGCTTAAAACTTCTCACGGTAAAATGCCAATTCAAAACCTCATCATCTCGATCCAAAATCAAAACATCTTCATCTAACTTAAACTTCGGCAAACCAGTTTCAATATCAACCGCCGGAATCCCCAAATACCCAGCAGCATCCTCCCAAACACCAACATCAGTCCCCGCCGAATCCGACCACTTTTTAGCAGCTTTTAATAACTTATCTCCTACTCTTCCATACTCGAACTGTGCGGGCGTATTTCCCCAACTCTGAAACACAGCATAAGCCAGCAAAGCATTCTGCACCACCCGGCGGCCCAGCGGCTTCCCCAACACCCGGTAACACCACTCTCGATTCAAAAAGCAATCATCGCTAACATCATGGTCATCGCAAATCATATAAGTAGAAATATTAGCCAGCGCCCGCCTCACTCGCCACAAATTGCGACAAAAACCGTCAAGTTCTACAACTTCTCTATCCCAGACTTTTGCTTGCTTAGAATCTTGACAAATATCGTTACCCTTCGGAAAACTATCGCACCAAAGCACAGGAGACCAAACTAACAAATACATCGCGCAATATTCGCCCAAACCAAACAAGTGACTTTTAGCCTTATCCGGTTTATTTACCAACATCGCCGTAAAACCGCCAAAATCTCTAGCAATATCGCTGCGAGTCCCCGGCTGCAACTCAATTGGTTTTTTGTATTCAGACTCAGCATCAGACGCTTTCTGAATTGGCGATTCTCTAAAAATTTCCCTCTCTTGGCGAATTACATTTTTCTTTTCCGATTTCTTAGGTATACTGGTACACAAATTCTTTTTTATTTGGGCATCATTCATCAGGGGCAGATTCTCTTCCCAGCCCAACAGTGTATCGCCAGCATCAGTCAAGGCCCACAGCATCGCATCGGCAACGTCATCGCCGTAAATTTGGTCACCCGTTAAAAACAGTTGGTGGGGGCGGAAATTTGCCATACCTGCAAACTGTTCGATCGAATTATCCAAGATTGGCAGCGCATCTCTGCCGTCTCCGTGGGGCTTGCGACAAGAACCGTGCACTATACGCAAATAGTTTAAATCCCTTGGTGGCAGGGCAAAAGTCGGCAACCCGTGAGCGAAATAACCGATCGTCTGTGGCCCCAAAACTGACAAATCAGCAGCAGTCGGCCACAGACAAGAAAGGAGATTTTCCTGCTCATTTTCTGGGACTCCCACCGACGGCGACTCCTGACTCCCCGCAAACTCAATGTCATAAGCATAAATTTGCCCGTATGTCAAGATATCTCTGTCGATTGGTTTAGCAGTCACGGCCGCTACGTGCAGGTATTTGCCAAGCCGCACAGTAGAGCTAGCACCTTGCAGCAAGGGCGTACCGACAATTTCACCGGTGCCGCCCTCAGTCGCATAAACCTTGAGTTCGACTTGACGGGGTGCTTTCAAAGCCAGCCAAACTGTTACGCCCCCAGTTTCAATTCGGCGCAAAATCGGGCCTGCAAGAATCAGCGGCAAATGATGAATTCGATGATTTAATGGTGTCCACGACATAGGAATTAAACAAATAAAAATTAAATAACGGGTTTTTGGCAAAGTATCTGTCAGCCGATTTGAGATTTGAGATTTACTCCATATATCAATCTGGAAGCTTGAACTAGGATCTGAAATTTGGAGCTCACCACTATAGGACTACGTGGCACGGTATCCGTTTTTCGGTTCCTTCTTCCACTTAATTAATGCTAAGTCTGTCAACTCATGTCCGCCAAATTGTAACAATTCATTAAGGAAAATTAATAATCACTATGCTACAAGAACAAGATTTACAACATTTTTTAGATTCAGTCCCCCAGCTCGCAATTAAACCACCAGCATCCCCTGTAGAACCCAACAGCGCACCGATCGATCTATCACCTTTAGATCGATCGATCGATCGCCATCCCCTGACAGTGGCTCCAGAAACACCGATCGCCGAAGTCTTGGCTCTCATGAACCCGATGCGCGTCTCCTGTCAGCTTTGTAGCGAAAAACAAAAGAGTCTTAAGAACACGGCCAAGCGCAGTTGTGTCATAGTCGTGGAGGACGATCGCCCGATCGGCATTTTTACAGAACGGGATATCGTTAAGTTAACTACTCTGGTAAATTGTGCGATCGGACTGACAATTGCTGAGGTAATGACTCACTCGCCCATTACCCTCAAACAATCCGAGTCTCAAGATATTTTCACCGCTATATTCACCTTGCGCCAGCACTCCATCCGGCACTTACCCGTAGTCGATGAGGACTCGCGACTTGTCGGAATCATCACCCGCGAAGCCATTCACGAAGCCCTACAACCAGTGAACTTGCTAGCAAATTTGCGCTGTGCGGGAGATGTCATGACAAAAGAAGTCATTTGTGCCCCAAAGACTGCCTCAGCCCTCGAATTAGCCCAGCTCATGGTCAAAAATCGATCCCATTGCGTCGTCATTGTCGAAGACCAAATTCAGCATCCACAGCGGATCGTACCAATAGAAAAGTATCAAATCCCGATCGGCATTGTCACCGAGCGCGACATCGTGCAGTTTCACGCCCTCGAATTAAACCTCTCGGAAATCTCAGCGGCTGATGCCATGAGTGCGCCTTTATTTTCCATATCTGCCACCGATTCCCTCTTCCGCGCCCACCAGGAAATGCAGCGCCATTGCGTCTGCCGTTTGGTAGTAGTTGGCAGTCACGGAGAGCTTTTGGGTGTTGTTTCTCTGACAAGTTTGCCGCAAGTTTTTAACCAATCTGAGATGTACGGGACGATCGAGCTTTTGCAGCAAGCAGTAGACGATAGAGCCGCCCAATTGCAGAAAACCAACGAACTTTTACAGCAAGAAATTTTAGAGCGGCAGCGCGCCCAAGAAGCCCTGCACCAAGCTCACGAAGACTTAAAAAAACAAGTTGAAGAGCGCACCGCCCAACTTTTAGAATCAAATAAATTATTAAGACGGGATATTATCAAGCGCCAGCGAGTAGAAGAAGTGCTGCGGAAAAAGCAAACCTGCTTGAAAAATCAAGCAGAGCAATTAGAGCAAACAGTGCGGAAATTGCAGCAAACTCAAACTCAATTAGTCCACACCGAAAAAATGTCTTCTTTGGGACAAATGATTGCCGGTATCGCCCACGAAATTAACAATCCGGTTAATTTCATCTACGGCAATCTTTCCCACACGAGTCATTACATCAAAGAATTAATTCAACTATTAGAACTTTACCAGCAGCACTATCCCGAACCAGTCTCGGAAATTAGGGAAGCAGCAGCAGATATGGAAATCGATTTTTTGGTGGAAGACTTATCTAAGATCGTGTCTTCGATGCAAGTTGGCACCGATCGCATCCGCCAAATAGTCCTGTCAATGCGAAATTTTTCGCGATCGGATCGAACTAGCGTCAAATTCGTTGACATTCACGAGGGACTCGACAGCACTTTGTTGATTTTGCAGCACAGGCTCAAAGCTCACGGCGGACATCCAGGTATTCAAATTATTAAGGAATACGGCAATTTGCCCAGCGTCGAGTGCTGTGGAGGTCAGATCAATCAAGTGTTTATGAATATTATCGGCAATGCTATTGATGCTTTGGATGAAGCAATCCAGAAGGGCCAATGGAGAAAGGGAAATGGGAAAAATCCACCGCCGTTAATTCCTAGTTCTCCATTGACTCTTCCCGCAATTACAATTCGCACTGAAGTTGTTGCTGGCGATGTTGTAGCGATCCGCATTTCCGACAACGGCGGGGGCATACCGGATGAGATTTGCAGGCAACTATTTGACCCGTTTTTTACTACCAAACCAGTAGGTAAGGGGACTGGGCTGGGGCTGTCTATTTCCTATCATTTAGTTGTGGAACAGCATGGGGGGCGGCTGGAGTGCGTTTCGGAAGTTGGACTGGGGACTGAGTTTGCGATCGAGATTCCGATCGTCAGAAGGCAGTTGACAGCGGACAGTTGACAGTTGACAGCGGACAGTTGACAGCGGACAGTTGACAGTTGGCAGTTGGCAGTTGGCAGTTGGCAGTTGGCAGTTGGCAGTTGGTAGGGGCGGTGTATCTCAGTTTTGCATTTGTAGTGCTGTCGGGAGCTCGCGTATTTTACAATACGCGAGCGGGGACGCTCGCACTGTAAAAAAAATGCTTTTTGCAAAAATGCTCCCGGTAGGGGCGGTGCCCCTGTGCCCGCCCTCAGTTGACAGTTGTCAGATTTTCGGAACTCCGACACTCTCCCCAAATCTCCCACTCGGAGACTCTCGCCCTCGCCCGTCGCCGCTCAATTACTAAAAATTCACAATTTTTTACACAACACTCAAAACCGCAGCAAAATCACTCTTTCCTAATCTAAAATCTCAAATCTCAAATCCAAAATCGTCTAATTTTGGCATCCCAGGCCCAATTAACCCAACTTACTTTCCGCTTTGCCTCATCCACTAGCGCCTTTGTTCCCCCTCCACTTACCCCACAAGCCATCAACTGCACCCATCCTAGCCCCAAACCCAAAGACCGAGATTATTTGAGAAGTTAATTTTTGTTTTGTTTTTGTACCTCTTTTTATTAAGAAAGTATTCTAAAACTTAAATAAAATCTAAAATATTTATAAAAATAGATTTGTAAATCAAAAAACCAGCTAAGATGCCCAAAGATGCAAAATAAATAGAATTACTAGCATTTTCATTTCGAGAGCCCCTTTCTTTTCCTCGTAAGTTAGCTAATAATGCTTTCAACGAGCTTTCCGCACAGCAACTCCAAACTAGACAAGAATGGGATTGCGGTAAGGGCATTGGAGGAAAGGTTATTGCATTGGGGCTATCCGCTAAACACTGGACAAAAGTGGACGAGATAGCCAGTCTAAGTCTTTAACTAGGCTACGTTAGTAAGGTCACGACACCTACGAGTGCTTTCCAGCTTGTAGCTATGTCGCCGGAGATT